>CAJYHH010000559.1 GCA_913773825.1 Candidatus Sericytochromatia bacterium
AGACACTAACCCAGTATAATGTGCCCATCTATTGGCTGAAGGAGATCTGTCATGGAGTTATTTGAAACCCTGCTGTATGAACATTCCGGCGAGGGCAAAGTTTTCAGCACAGATCCTGTAGAAATACCCGGTATTGAGGGCGAACGCCCTTTGACCCTCTATCTGCCGCCAGATTATGAGATCAATCCTGAACGGGATTATCCGATTGCTTATCTCTTTGATGGTCAGAATCTCTATGACCGCAGTGAATGGCCAGTTGGCTGGAACCTGCATCATATTCTGGATCAGCGGGCTGCAGAGGGTCTTGAAGTCCCGATTGTGGTGGGGATTCATCATGGCGCGAATCGCGATGAGGAGCTCTGCCCCTGGCCGGCTGAAAAAGGCCAGATCCCACGTGGGGATGATTTGCTGGACTGGATTGTCAATGAGCTGCATTTTGATCTGACTGAGCAGCTGCGGATTGATGACCGGCCAGAAGCCCGAATGGTGGGCGGCTCGTCTTTAGGTGGATTATTGGCGCTCTATGCCGGTTTTCGCAACAGTGAATTTTTTGGCATGGTGATGGCGATGTCGCCTTCGCTCTGGGTGGGGGAGGGTGCGATTTATGACTATATTGCTGAAGCGGCTTTTTTAGATAATCTCGACTTTTTGAGACTTTACATCGATTGCGGCGCTTTAGAAGGTGACGATGAACGGATGTCTGATGACCTTGCTGAGGATGATGATTCTGAAATCTACCATCTGGAGCAGTCATCTATCGCCGATGAAGGATCTGAAGATGAAGAAACTGAGCCTGGTGAAGACTGGGAAAGTGATCCGCTTGAAGACGCTGAATATCTGGTTGAAATTCTCGAAGCCAAAGGTTTTGAAGAAGGGGTTCAGTTTCAGTGGATCTGTGACCCCGAAGGGGAACATAACGAGTTGCACTGGGGCAAACGTCTGCCACTTGCTTTTGCCTATCTGTTTGGCGACGAGGACTAAACTCTAGCTGATGAGCCAGTCGCGGATTTTACGAGTTTTTAAAGATGTCGGGTTTCAGCCGGAACCTGGTGCCAGTTATTGTTGCGGCCATCAGCGTAACGTACGGGTGAAGCATTCAGTTCATTGAGGTTGATGTCATCCAGGCAGAGCAGCTGGACAGAGACATAATCGCCGCCAATTTCAGCAAGATGCCCACGTGAAAAGGGGCGGATGCCGCAGTGTTGGCAAAACACATGATGGCCGACTTGATGGCCAAACTGGTAGTCACTTAGCTGATCTTCACCTTGCAGCAGGCGAAAAGCTTCAGGCTTAATAATCGTGTTCCAGTTGCGCATTTTAGTGCAAAAGCTGCAGTTACACTTGTTGGTTCCCTGGCTGAGATCAACGTCAGCTTCAAAGCGCAGCGCGCCACAATGACAACTGCCGGTGTAAGTTTTGAGCCTTATCAGGCCTGCTTTCTGGTCTGTAGTCTGGTGCATAAATGCAAGATAACATGCTTAAGTTGGCCTCTGAATCAGAGGAAAAGCAGCGCGTGCTTTTAGCCTGTAAAACTTTTGCTGTGAAAGGCCTTAGCCGCTCTCATGAGCCTGTCTGTCGCGGTACACTGAATCTGCTAAACCTGTCTGGTCTGTTTGTTCAATCTGTTCAACTTGTTCAATTCGGCTGTTTGATCTGGTCGACTGATTCTGGAGGATCCGCATGAAACTCAACTATGCCCATCAACGCATTTTAATTACCGGTGCTTCAGCCGGAATTGGCCGTGATATGGCCCGTCAGTTGGCTGCTTACGGCCCTAAAGCCCTGATTCTGGTTGCTCGCCGTCGTGAAGCCCTGGAAGCCTTAAAGCTTGAGCTACAAGAGCAGTACCCGACGGTTGCGGTCTATATCTGCGCTTACGATCTGAGTGAGCGTCAGCAAATTGACGCCTTACTGCGGACGGTTTCGCGCGAAGTCGGCGCTGTTGATATTTTGATTAATAATGCCGGGATGGGTGATTATGGCCTGTTTGAAAATGCTGACTGGGCCAAGCTTGAACAGATGCTGCGCCTGAATATTGAAGCTTTAACCTATCTGACCTATAAACTGGTCCCGCCAATGATTGCGTTGGGTCGAGGCGCCGTGCTGAATATCAGCTCCGGTTTTGGCCTGTTGTTTATGCCGGGCATGAGCGTTTATGCCGCTAGCAAACATTACGTGACGGCTTTTACGGATGCTTTGCGCGGAGAATTACGCGGTACGGGTGTCATTGTCAGCCAGGCTTGTCCGGGGCCTGTGGCAACTGAATTTGGCGAACATTCCGGGACCCAGGGAACCATTCCCGCTGGTTTAATGATGTCTTCAGAAGCCTGTGCCCGCGAGATTCTGGACGGCCTGGCACGCGGTCGAGCTTTGTTTATTCCGGGTAAGCTTGTCAGCATCGGTACTAATCTCGGACGCTTAATGCCCCGGCCTTTATTAAGGCTGGCTTTAAGACCGATGCGTCGTCGCCTGCTTAAATCCGAATCTCCACGCTTTGAACCTGTGAGTGTTAACTAATATGCCCAAAATCATCGAACATCACCGTGTGCCATTAGGCCCACAATTTACCTTGATTTACCAGCGCTCAGAGTCTCAGCGCTCTCCCCTAAGCGTCGATTGTAGTTTTCGCATGGGTTACGCTGACGGTTTACCTGGGCAAGTCTATGCTTTGATGAAAGCTTTTCAAGGCCAATATGCCCCAGCCTGGCGTCCGCGCCTGACGCTGACTCCTGACTGGAGTCAACTCAGTTTTCAGGCTGCTCCTGAGTATCGGCGCGCCCTGGATGAGCAGTGGCAGCAACTCTTTGAGCTGGAATCTGCCCTGACCGAGCTTGAACCGCTTAAAAACGGCTTGCTGCAAGAACAGCGCCTGTTACAAGAGTCAACTGCCCGGCGACTTGAGCAGACGTTTCAGAGCTTTGCTTTTGCGGGAACGGCTTATGCTCGTCCCCCTTTAGGTCTGCCTGAAGAACTGGCTGCTTTGGGTCAGGAAGATTTACTTGATGTGTATTTGCAGTTATTTAGCAGTGCTCAGGTTTGTTTGCGGATTCGCGATCATCAGCCTTTGCCGCAGGTGCTTGATCGGATTCGACCTTTGCTGGCACGCCAGGTCAATGATGTTTATCGACCTGGGCCTTTATTAGAGGCTGGCGAGCAGGGGCTGTTAACGGGCCCACGGGAGCAAAAACTGCCGCTAAAAGTTGAAGGCAGCTGGCTGGACCTGGGGTTTGTGCTGCCCGGTATGGACAATCCCAACTGGATCTATGGCCCCTTGCTCAGAGCCTGGTTAGAAGATGTCTGGCGCAGTGAGCCTCCCAGTGATCAATTACAGCTGATTGAGGTCAGTTGGCAGCCTTGGCAGCGTGCTTCGCTGCTGAGCTTTAGAATGCATAGTCACCAGGTAACGGAAATCCAGGAGCTGAAGCTGCGCTTAGTGCGCTGGCTGGTACAGGCTCGTCAGGGTTATCTGACCAGCCGTCGCTTAAAACAGGCGATTCAACAGGCCTCACAGGTCTGGACAGAAGACCGCCCTCCGCTGTATGCCCAGATTGACGAATGGTTGGAAGGCTGGGGCCATGGGCGCTCGCGGATTTTACAAGTCAGCCTTAACGCTTTTCAGCAGGCTGTGACACGTTATCTGAATGCTGATAGCTGGGTGCTGCAGGAAGTTTACTCGCCCAATGTCAGCGTGCGTCAGTACCCTGAGCATTTAAAAGAAATGAGTCTGTTAGGTGTTGCGCCCAGACCCAAGCCACATGCAGCATGGCCAACTGGAAATGCGCGTTATACAGAGCCTCAGCGTCTTGAGTTAAGTTCTGAACTCTCTGTTTGGATGGTGCCCCAAGCAGGTGCCAGTCATCTTGAAATCGGGGTCTGGTTTGCCAGCGGCAGCTCAGGTGATGCTGTGCCCGGCACAAGCCGATTGCTGATGGAATTACTCAGTCAGCGCTTTGCCCAATTGCTGGAACTCAATGAAGATAAAGGCGCTCTACGCCAGCAGCAGAGCTGGCGCACGGGCGTGACGCGCGATACCTGCTTTTTTCGCTGGGCGACCCAATGGAGCGAATTGCCGCAAGCTCTAAAAATTCTGCATGGACTGTTACAGGATTTATCGCTGGATTATCAGACGCTGTCACAGTTAAAATCCCGCTGGCAGGCGCGTTTACAGTATCTGCAGCTGGACCCCGCCTGGCGGGCGGCTGAGCAGTTTGCGCTGTCTGGCTTTGCCAATCATCCCTATGCAATTGGCAGCGACGGGACTTACTTGTCTTTACAGCAGATGGGGCTTGAGACGTTTAGACAGCGCTGGCGTGAACTGCGTCAGACCGCCCTGTTAAACCCTCTGTTAATGGGCAATATTCCTGCTGCTGTTGATGCTGCGATGCTGGCACCGGCTTTTGACAGCGTTGTCATCAGCTCAGAGCCTGTCTGGACACTGCCTCAGGCAAAAGTACGCCGGGGTGAAATTGGGGCTGTTGCGGAGCCCAGTGGTTATCGCATGGAAGGCCAGATTTTTCCTGGGCCTTTGCCGCTTGAGCAGCATGCCCAGCTTGATTTAGCGCTGCAATGGATGCAGGATCAGCTGCGCAGTCAGTATGCCCTGCCTTTAGAAGTACGCGCAGAGACTCTTTGCCAGGCCTGGTATTTTTCGTTTGCCGGTCTCTACGGCAAAGACGAGCGTCAGCACTGGCTGCAGAACACCCGCCAGATCACTGAGCCTTTAGATATGCTCAAACAGCGCTTGATTGCTGAGCGGCGCTCGCGCCACCAGAATCCCGCTTTGCACTGGCAAGAGATGGCCTGCTGGCTGAATTTAGGCGGTGATCCCCCTTCGTTTGCTGAACGGGAACATCAGATTCTGGCTTTGCACCGTGAAGAGGTTGAAGCCTTTATTACCCATGCCTTGACCCGTGACATTGAATGGTTGCAGGTCGTGTTTCAGGGACTTGAAGAACGCCAGCCCTCAAGAAGGTATTAGAGCTATGATTCGCATTTATCTGTCTGCAAGTATCAGCAATGCCCATAATAACGCCCATCTGGCTGAACAGTTTGCTAAAGAGGATTTTGAAATCTATCTGCCTCAGGACATCGTACCCGACCAGCTCAGCCATGTGCAGTTTCCGCTGCATGTTTACCAGCAATGTGTGGACATGATGACCGCTTCAGATATAGGTTTGGTGCTGTTTGATGCTTTTGGACGTGACTGCGCCTGGGAGTGTGGCTGGTACTCGGCCCGGCCGGATAAACTTCTGATTGCCTATGTTGAGTCAGGCAGTGTTTTTATGCGTGACTGGATGGTAAAAGGCGGAATTGATGCTTTAATTACGCCTAATCCGAGACTATACGCTGTTTGTCAGGAAAATCCTATTTTGCAGACCAAAAAGATTGAGCTCATTGAGGATCTGGCGGCTCTTCCAGATGCGATCCGCAAAATCTATTGTGATCTTCAGGCAGGCGCCTAAAAGCGTCTGATAAACGACTCTAAAACGACTCTAAAACGACTGAAAAAAGACTAAAAGGTCGCTAAACGCCTGAATTAGCCTAGCGCTTATTGAGCCCTTCTCATAAGCCTGATATGATGGAAAGGCATTGCTGAACTTTGCTTGGCTCACGTTTTTGAGTAAATAGTCTAAACTTCATTAACCGTGTTATGAGAATGACTTTGCCAACAGACAAAAGCACATCTTTTGCCAGCGGAGCTTTTTACGCACTGGCGCTTGAGCCGGATCCCGACCGTCGACTGCGGATTAACCAGGTCCTGAACAGTCAGAGCCTGGCCGTACAGGTTACCTACGTCGAGGATGCCGAGCACTTGTTAGGCTATTGTGCGCAAAATCCGCGAGCAGATCTGATGTTGCTAAAGGATGTCTCACCTCATTTAATTCGCCAGTTGCGCGGTCTGGAATTTTGCCGTCGCGTGCCGATTGTTGTGATGACTTCTGCTCAGACAGGCTCTGGCCGTCTGGATGATTATTACCGCGCTGGCTGCAGCTTTTGTGTGCGCAGTGGCAGCAGTAATGCTGAAGAAGAACAAGCCTTGCGCTGTGTGCTGCAGTTTTGGTTTAGTTTTGTGATTTTACCGCCGAGGTTGAGTTTATGAGCGAGCAAGCGGGCATGATGAATTTGTTGCTCGTCGATGATGACGAAGGGGACGTCTTTATGATGTCTGAGCTGCTGCAGGAAATGCAGTTGCCGATTGAGCTGCATGCTGTCAGTAACGGCTTACAGGCCATGGCTTATTTGCGCCAGGAAGCGCCTTACCAGCAGGCTTCAAGGCCCGATATGGTCTTATTAGATCTTAATATGCCGCGGATGGACGGTCGCCAGGTGCTGAGTGAAGTGCGGTCAGATCCCAGTCTCTGTGGGCTGCCGATTGTGGTTTTAACAACTTCTCAGGCTCGGCCTGATATCGACACTTGTTACGAAACCGGCTGTAATGCTTATTTAGTTAAGCCATTTGGCATTGATGGCTTAACCGATATGGTTAAACGGCTTGAGCAGTTCTGGAGCCTGCTGGCTCTGCCTGCTCACGAAACTTAGGCTGTATGAGTGATGCAATCAGCGACTCTCCACAAGCGATCCATGTTCTGCTGATTGAAGACTCTGAAACCCAGGCTGTCCGCCTGACGCTTGAGTTAGAAGACGAAGGATTCAAGGTCAGTCGGGTGTCGTCGGCTGAACAGGGACGTGAGTTTTTGCAGCAAGAGCTGCCTGATCTGCTGATTGTCGACTATTTTTTACCCGGTATTCATGGAGATGCGTTTTGTCGCCAGGTGCGCTTACGGCCTGAGACACGTCATTTGCCGCTGTTGATTTTAACTTCTGAAACCTCTAACCTGACTCAGGTTCATCTGCTTGATAGCGGCGCGGATGACTATGTGCCGAAGAGTGCTGATTTTGATGTGTTATTGGCGCGGATTCAGGCCCAGCTGCGTAAACGCGCCACTAAATCTCATGCGCCTGTTAATCATGTTGGCTTTGAATGGCCGCGCCTGCTTGCGATTGATGACAGTCTGACCTATTTGGAATATCTGGCCGCTGAACTTGAACAGGAAGGCTATTTAGTTGAGACCGCCAGTCATGGTTTAGAGGGTTTAGCTAAACTCGAACAGCAGCGCTTTGACTGTATTTTGATTGATTTAGTGATGCCTGAGTTAGACGGTATAGAAGTCTGTCACCGGATCAGTCAACGTTCTCAGCAGGCTCAGCAGCCGATTGCTTTGTTAATGTTGACGTCTCAGGACAATCCAGAGGCTTTATCGCGGGCGTTAGAAGCTGGGGCTGATGATTTTGTGGGTAAACAAAACGATGTGGTGATTCTCAAAGGCCGTATCAGGGCGCTATTGCGTCGTAAGTTTTCGCAAGATGAAAATCGCCGTCTGATGCAAGAAATTATTCAGACCAAAGAGCTCGAAGCTAAACATGCGCTTGAGGCCAAAGCTGAAGCGGAAGGTCGGGCTGCTTTGGCCAGTCAGCTGGAGCTGGCTTTAGGTCAGCTGCAAAAATCCAGTCAGGAACTGGAGCAGTTGGCTTATGTCTCGGCTCATGATTTACAGGAGCCTTTGCGCCAGTTAATTAATTACAGTCAGTTATTGGGCCAGCGCTATGCTGAAGTTTTAGATCAGCGGGGGTTACGCTATCTGGATTTTATTGGCCGCAATACAGACCGGATGCGCCATCAGATTAGTGCTTTGCTGAGTTATCTCAGTGTCAGTACCGAGCCACCCGTCTTTCAAGAGCTGGATTGTCGGATCTTGCTCAGCTCTGTTCAAGAGCGCCTGATGCCTCTCTTGCAAGAAACCCAGGCAGAAATTTACTGGAGTCACGTCTTGCCTTTGCTGCGCGCTTGTCCACGGCAAATTGAGCTTTTGCTCTGGCACTTGATTCACAATGCTCTGACTTTTTCTAGTCCCGAACGTCCACCACGCGTCAGCATTAGTTTAGAAGATCTGGGTTCAGAATGGCGTTTATGTGTACAGGACAATGGTCGCGGAATCGAAAGTCGTTTTTATGAGCAAATTTTTGCCTTGTTTCGCCATTTAGAACAGCGTGGTGCAAGCTCTTCCATCAGCCCCACTCAGACAGGCCAGAGTAGCTCCGGAATGGGGCTGGCAATTTGCCGTAAAATTACCGAACGTCACGGTGGCCGGCTTTGGGTAGAGTCCGAAGCTGGAATTGGCAGTCGTTTTTTTGCTACTTTTTCGAAACATCCTGAGCAGGTAATGCTGCAGACCAGTGTCTTACTTTAGATGTCTAAAACAGATCGTAGGCAGAGACAAGGAGCTGTGTTATCATAATCATGATGCACCGCGTAAATGGGGTTTGACACTGTTTCAACTTCTGTCTCAAGCTCTCTAAAGAGCGGCGCTTAATTAAGGAGATAAGACTCATGCTTCCCGATCTGTTTCGTCACGCTCTGACCCTGAATATGGAAATCGTCGCCATGGTGGCCGAAGAAGTCCAAACCCGTGCTGAATCATATGTTCAGGCTCACTCTAATGAAGCTTATGAAGCTTTTTTGAATCAGATTATTGATGGCGTCGAAAAGACCGTTGATCTGGTCGCTGCTCCTGTTGAAACCGTTATGCAGCAGCTCCAGGGCCTGCGTCCTAATCCCGAAACCCCCTCGCCCCTGACTCAGAACTGGAACGAAGCTCTGAGCACGCTGCAGAGCCGTATTCAGGATCTGCGTAAGAATATTCAGGCCTAAATCGCCTAAGCTTTTAAGTATTTTGAGTTTAAGACAGGATGGCTGAGGTTCCCCTCGCGCCCCTATTGGTAATCAGGCCAGGGTATCCAGATTTTTTGGATCTACCCTGGCATTTGCCTTTGTCTGATTGGCAGGCACAACAAGCTCCGGTTGAAGAGATTCCGATCGGCCTCAGTCGTCATCCGGTTATTTTTGTCCGTGAACAAAACCAGCTCTATGCGCTAAAAGAGCTGCCAGAGCAGCTTGCTGAGCAAGAATATCAGCTGCTGCGGCGACTCGAAGAACTGGACCTGCCGGCTGTAACACCCGTTGGTCATGTCAGGCTGCAGCGCGGTCCAGAAACAGTCAGTGTGTTAATTACCCGCTATCTGGACTATTCTGTCCCTTATCGCCTGTTATTTGTCCAGCCAGATTTAGATACTTATCGTGAACATTTGCTGGATGCGATGGCGAGTCTGTTGGTTCAGCTACATTTTAGCGGCGTATTTTGGGGCGATTGTTCGCTGTCTAACGCTTTATTTAGACAAGATGCAGGCTGGTTACAGGCTTATTTAGTTGATGCTGAAACCTCTGAAATTCATGAGCCGCTTTCAGAAGGTTTGCGCCACCATGAGCTGGATTTGATGGAAGAAAACATCAGCGGTACTTTAGCTGATCTGGCTGCAGCAAGAGAGTTACCGGCTGATTTTCCGATTTTTGAAACGGGTTCATCTATTCGTGAGCGCTATGAGCGACTGTGGCATGAAATTAATCACAGTGAAAAAATCGGTGCAGATCAAAAGTACAGGATTCAAGAGCGGATTCGCAAACTCAATGAACTGGGTTTTTCGGTCGATGAAGTGTTGCTGCGGCCCGTTGATGGTGGCAATCATCTTCAGTTTCGCGTCATGGTGACAGACCGCCATTTTCATAAAAATTTGCTTCAGAATTTAACTGGGCTAGATGCTGAAGAACTACAAGCCCGCCGCCTGATCAACGAAATTCAGGAAATGCGAGCGGGGCTCTCTCAGCAGCAAAACCGCAGTATGCCTTTATCTGTAGCTGCTGGCCAATGGTTTAGCGAGACTTACAGGCCCTTACTAGAGCGTTTAGAAACAGCTGAAAAAGGTGCTTCTAGTCCACTTGAGCTTTACTGCCTGATGCTGGAACACAAATGGTATCTCTCAGAAGCGGCCAGTCAAGATGTGGGGCATCAGAAAGCGCTTGATGATTTTATTGCTCAGGTTTTGCCTAAGCGAACGGGCAGCTCGGTTGAACCGGTTTGATCCGCTTTAAAGACTGACTGAATCTCAATAAAATCTCATAATCTGATTATTTTTATCGATAAGTGTGTTTATTTGCTTTGTGCTTTTATGTTAAAATAACGCATTGCATTAAGACACTTGTTCGACAATAAAATGTTAATTTAAAATGTCAGCGTTTTTTGACATTTGCTGCCTGAAGCCAGAATTAAACTTGGCTTAAAAAGGTTTAATTTTTTTGCTGTCGTCAAAATGTTAAAGTATTTATACAATAGAATATAGTTTTGTTACGTCTTTAAACTTGTCAAAACGTATTAACAAATAGCTTTAAAAGCAGCTTTAAAAGAGCAAAGCCTATGACCTCCATCAGCGGAAATCTCGACCCGGCCTATCTTCAGAACCTGGATCATTCTATTCAGGACTGGTCACATGTGTTTAAACAAACGCTGAAAACCAGATGGGTGTCAGTCTTGATTGGCAGCGTGGCTCTTACGGGTGGCCTGGCTCTTTTGCTTGAAGGCCAGTTGGTTCAGCTCTTGCTGATGCTGATGGTTTTGAGTTGTATAGGCTTAATGCTGACGATGACAGCTTATCTGAATCATTTAAATCAGCAAAAAGTCAGAATTCAGGAATTACTTGATCAGGCCCAGGCGCTTGAAATTGAAATGAGCCGTTTGCGTAAGCGTGATCAGGATAAAAACCATCTGATTTCTGTATTAGCCCATGATTTGCGCTCTCCTTTTTCGAGCCTTAAAAATATGATTTGGCTGCTCGAACAAGGACAATTAAGTCCTGAGGATAATCAGACCCTGCTGCCGCGTCTGCGCCGTCAGGTGGATACCCTTTATAGTTCATTAGATAATCTGCTGATTTGGTCTAAGCAACAGGCCAGTGGCCAATCTGCTCAAATGCTGCCGGTTCCCGTTGCGGCAATCGCACGCGAAATGACTGAAGCTTATCGGATGGCGGCCCAACAAAAGCAGGTTAAATTAGTGGCCCCGGCCAGTAGCTCAACAATGGCGATGGCAGATGTGGATGCTCTGCGTCTGATTTTACGCAATCTGCTGGATAATGCAATTAAATTTACGCCTAGCGGTGGCTGTATTACTTTGCAGGTTGAAGACAAAGCAGAAGAAGTCGCGCTGTATGTCCAAGACACTGGTATTGGCATGAATACCGGTCAGCTCAATGAATTGTTTACGCCTGCCGGAAGTGCCGTTCGCCGTGGGACAAACGGCGAAAAAGGTTTTGGAGTTGGAATGCAGCTTTGTCGCAGTTATGCTGAACAATCTGGCGGGACGTTTTCAGTGGCGAGTCGCCCTGGTCAGGGCACTTGCTTTGAGCTGCGTTTGCCAGCTGCTTGTAAATAATTTAAGTTGTCTTAAAACGGCATTTAATCTCTTAGGCATCCATCCAGTCAGATTCTGGACCTATGTTATGATTTTTTGTGACATTCGGCGTTAGTGATTTGGGGCAGGGAGCAAAAGGAGCTCTTAATTATGGCGCGTATTTCTACCAAAGTTGCTTGCAATCAGTCTGCCAGCCAAAATTTACTGTCTAAACAGCCGTTTGAGATTGAGACTGCGCTTCAGAGTGTAAGGGACGCTATTGCTGAATATCCTAAAGCGGCTATGTTTGAACTTTATGAACGTGGTCATACCAGCCTGTTTGCCCAGCTAGTGGGCTGTATGCT
>CAJYHH010000560.1 GCA_913773825.1 Candidatus Sericytochromatia bacterium
GAACTTACAGGCCAGCAGGGTTATGCCGCCATGAACGATAAGGAGCTGACCCTAAGCCTGATGCGGGGTGAAAACAGCCAGGGCAAGTCGCGCTATACAGGCATTTTGCGCGGTGCCAACGAAATTACCGCCAGCGGCATTCTTGAAGACGCCAAGCTGTTAGACTCTCGTAAGATCACGCCACCGGCTTCTGAATATGACCGCAGCCCGGCTGATGACGCAGTCTTAGTGCTTAAAGATTTTGCCAAAATGAATCCCCAACAAATCGCCGCTTTAAAAGAGCAGGCCTATAAACATCCTGAAGTGGCTTCAGAACTCGAAGGAGCCCTTGCAAAAAAACACTACGGTTCACCACGCCATCAAGCTTTTGGCGCCCTGGTCGAAAAACTGACCGGCGGGATTCTCAGCGCCGAAGAAGCGATGTCAATGTGTCCCTGTGGGGGTATTCCAGGTGATGGAGCCAAAGAAATTCCTTTAATCAGCACCCTGGACCCGATTGCTCGTCACGCCATGCGTCACGACGCCACGGGCTTTTTGTCCACACGTTTTGACGTTGGCCCCGGCTATGGCTCTAAAACGACGGTCTTTGGCCGCGAAAAAAATGACCCCTTAGCAGGCCAGATTTTAGGCGTTGCCCGCGAAATCTTTAACCCCAGCGAACTACCAGACGGCAGTTACGCTGCCCGCCCAGAGCGCTTTGCGTAGCCGGAAGTGCCATCAGAGCCGGCGTTATAGGTTTTGATTTGTGAGTTATGGGTTCAAGACAAAAGGCCAGAGCCCTGAGCCTTTTCTATTGCCTTTAAAACCCACCACCCACGACGGCCAGCGAAGCTGGCCTAATAATGTGGGGGTCTTTCGTTTGGGATTTCCTGGCTACTGGCGCGGGTGTCGAGCATATTGCGAAAGCGCTCAAGCAGGGTTTCAAAGCGCACATCCAGCTGGTAAAGCTGTTTTTGGTGGGCTTGTACCAGTTCAGTCAGCTTAATCATGGCGTCATCTTGGTAAGCTACACGGGTTTCAATTTCAATCAGGCGTCGTTCGAGTTCGGGATCCATGGTTAAATATCTTTCTAAACTGATCTTACTGCTGAATCTGATTTATTCAATCTGACTAGCGCTCAGCGAGCAGATTCAGCATACCAGCCAGCCTGGCAAAAATGTTCTATCCTGAAGGGGTTCGATTGGACTCTATGCAGGATATTTAACTGGAGGCCTCATTGATTCATCTTTATACTGCCGCCACGCCAAATGGCCATAAAGTCTCTATTGCCCTTGAAGAACTGGCTCTGCCCTATACGCTCCACAGCCTGGATTTAGGCGCTGGTGAACAAAAACAGCCTGAGTTTTTAAAGCTCAACCCCAATGGTCGGATTCCGGCGATTGTCGATGCAGATAACGATGATTTTGCAGTTTTTGAATCCGGCGCGATTTTGATTTACCTGGCTGAAAAAACCGGTAAGTTATTGCCCCGTGATGTTAAAGGGCGCTCAGAAGTCATGCAGTGGCTGATGTTTCAAATGGGCGGTGTCGGACCCATGATGGGCCAGGCCAATGTTTTTTATCGCTATTTTCCAGAAAAAATCCCAGCAGCGATCCAGCGTTATCAAAATGAAGCCCGCCGTTTGTGCGAAGTGCTCAACACCCGCTTACAAGGCCGCGAATACCTCTGTCATGAACTGAGTATTGCAGACATCGCCACTTGGCCCTGGATCCGCACCCATGATTGGAGTGGCGTCTCACTAGAAGGTCTGGAACATCTCCAGGCCTGGGTTCAGCGTCTGGCTGAACGCCCGGCTTTTGCAAAGGGATTAGAGGTCCCGCCCCAAACCCGTGATGAAGATCGGGTCAAGTCGGCACAAAATATTGTGGTGAAGTAAGGATGATTTAAAAGCTGACAGCTAGCGTTGAGGGCATCGCCACCTTGACGTCCTTAAAGCTAGACTGTTACATTCCCCTTTATGCATCTATCGCAAGCTCTGACTTTTTTCTCTCGACCTGGACTGCTTTTAACGCTCTGTCTGTCTCTGACTGGCTGTGGCCAGGATACATCTTTGATCGCCGCAGTACCTGTTTTATTAGGCGGGGCAGCGGTTGCAGGCTTAGGTTATCTGGTGGGTGAACAAGCTGATATAGAACTTCCCTTGCGGGAAGGCACACCTTTAATTGTGCTCGGGCAAGTCAGGGCGCTTCACTTTCAGCTGCGTTTGCCCCAGGGCACCCCTCTGCGTCAGGAAGTCAAAATCAGCGCTCATCCACCTGGAATTGTTGAAGTGCTCGATCCGGTTTTTTATACGGATGAAACAATTGCTGGCTTAAAGCCCGCTGTCGATCAAGAAGACAAACGGGTTGAGCGTTATCAAAATGTGCGAATCCCCCGCCTCAAAGGCATTGCTGTGGGCCAGACCCAGATTCGGATTGAAGCTTTAGGCACCGTGCGCGTGCAGAATGTTCAGGTTGTGGTACCTGATGTCAGCCAAACGGTTGGCCAGAATAACCAAAGCCCCAGTCCAGCACTGAGTGTCACACCATGAGGCTCAAATTAATCCTGCTGGGTTTGACGCTGGCTCTTCTAGGCTGCCGGAGTTCGATGACTGTGATTGAATACGGTGAACCAACGCCGACCCCAATCCCCAGCATCACACCCAGCCCGACACCGCGCTAATGTTACCCTGATGCAGCGCCCTATTACGGGCTTTATACAGGATGAACAAGGGTATTGGATTGCCCAATTGAGCTGTGGTCATCACCAACATGTCAGGCATCGTCCGCCTTTAGTCGAACGTCTTTGGGTTCTGACTGAATCAGGTCGCCACAGTCGGCTTGGGCAAGTTCTCAACTGTTTACACTGTGAGCCCATTCAAGGCCCTTTAAAGCACTCAGCTGATTGATTCTGGAAGACGCCCGTCAGGATGAGCTCGCATCCAGTCAGCCAGACGACGCTGAGCTTGACCAGAAATTAGCCCCTGAAAGCCGGCGCCAATCAGACAACCTGGCGCTCCTAAAGCCTGACAGGCCCAGACATTCATATCGAAGCTATCATGATGGCGATAAATCAGCCCGTCTTTAAACTCAAAGCGAGCCTGAATCACGTTATGAACAGGAAAACCTGTCAGGGGTGCGCCGTACCAGGCTTGCCAGCGGGCCTGACCCTGTTTGGCATCTGTCAGGACTTGATCATGACGCACCGTTAAATCATGGCTGCCAGCTTCAATCAGCATCGTCCACATCGCAGAAACAGCTGGCCCGCGTAAAGTACCAAAAACCGGATCCGAAAACTCCACTTCTGGATGATAAAGTTGGGCCATGGTATGGGCGTCATGGTTCGCAAACGCTGTATAAAAACGATTGATAACATCTTGGTTTTGGTATGCCACAACTAAGGGCTCAAGTCCAGTTTCAGCGGCAGCTGGTAAAGCCGTCAGACCCATCATCAGGCCGAGTGAAAGATTTAAAAGCGATTGAGTAAGCGGCTTGAGTTTGAACATAGTGGGCCTTTTGTAGTTGAGATAGTTCAGAAACCTGATAGTTTTCAGGTTCGTTATATGGGCAAAAAAAGCCCAAAAACGGGGAACGAACCCCGGTTTTGAAGCGAATTGGCACGTCCAACGGTCTCCTGAGGTTTTTACACATGCCAGCCGGGTTTACCCTTTTCAGGGGCCCTCACGCCTCCAGCGTTGCTGTTCTTTGCAGAACATCTCGCTCCTGGCGCCATTCCTGGCGGTGGCTATCCGGTTACCCGGATCCCTCTTCAGACTTTTTGCCGGTACTTCAGGGATTTCCCCTCTAGACGCTTATGCTGCTGACGCTTGTTTTCACTTGCGTTGCCGCCTTAGCCATCTTGCCGTTTTATACGACTTCAAGGCTTTGCTTTCGTCCAGAGTCCGTTGCCTTACTTTTCAGCTTGGCTCGAGCCCCTCTTGTCCTTGGCCCCTTCAGGGTTTTACCCGCCGACTGCATCGGACGCCGTTCACCAGCACCTGCCGCTCTTGCCCTTTTTCTCATTGCTGAGTTGGACTTCAGCGGTTTATTCCGCAATCGTCGTGTGTTCGCTGAGCCCTTGCAGACTCTTTGAACCTTTACCCTCCTGGGTGTTACCGCCCTCCAGGGATTTCCCCCGGTTCTGAGCCTTCTGCTGTTTCCAGCAGGTTCCCTGTTCGATGTTTGAACACCCTTCAGGTTTTGCTCTCAGTTCCGGTCGGCTTTTTTACCTCTGATGGCTAAACATTGCTGTTTAAGCTTTAGAGAGTAACGCCGCCCCTCCTGGGCTTTCGGCCGGGAGTTTCACCCGGACCTTTTGTCACGTTTCTTCGCTTCACCGAAGTTCGTATTAATCATATTATAAGAAAATCTTAACCGGGTCAATACCCGAATCAGATCTTTTTGTGATTCATTCGACATCCATTCAGCTCAACATCACTTCTGCCCTGGCTTTGAAGACGTCGAAATATTTTTTATTTGTTTAGCTGAGGGCTCCAGATCTGGTTGTCGCTCTGATTCTAGATTTGACTCTAATTTAAAAGGCTGTTGATGATTGAGCACATAACGCCCCTGTTGATCGTAGCCATAAATCACATAAGCAAGATATTTCCCATGAGTAAAAGCCAAAGGCTGATAACTGACGGCTCCAGGCATAGCGGCTGAACCTTCATTCAAATAAGCCTTGCCTTCACCCCACTCGGCTGTAAATGGATTGTCGAACTCTTTCCAATAAGCATAAGGTCCGCTGGCTTCCTGGCGCAGGGACCGAACATTTTCGGGATAGCTTTGATGGTCAACGGCATAAGTCTCAACAAGGGTCTGAAAGAGATGCATATTGGCCTTAACAGAGCTGACCTTGGCGCGATCTTTGCGGGAGTTGTTATTGGGCAATAAAACCAAAATCAGGATCCCGTTGCAAAGAATAAACACAAAACTAAAAAAGACTTGTCTCAGTCCTGATGGCTGGCCCACCTTAACTGGAATCACACCCACCCCACTTAACTGTTCATGGCGTAAAATCTTTAAGCTTGAGCTGAATTTTTTAAACCTGAGATGAGGCAAGATAATCAGGATAGGCCAAATCAGAATGGCCAGAACAATCATTAAAAGCGTCTCAAAAAACAGCTTGTTCATCAGCTTGATGATCAGCAGCAGTAAACCACCAGACAAAGCGAATAGGCCGTATTTAATCAGTTCCCGAGTCATAAGGCGTTCAAAGCGTAAGTTAAACGGACCAGCGGGTAAATCGAGCCTGAGTCCGAGCAAAAACTTACCGGGTGAAGTGCCCCACTTGGCAATCATGATGAACAGTAAAGGCGCTAACAACAAGCCAAACCAGCCCAGCTGGCTAAACAGAATCAGCAGCCCCAGGCCATCTAAAAAGAACGCTAAGCCACGAGCCAGAATCAAGCTCCCAGACTCAGGATATAAATCTTCAGGCATCGTAAGAGACCCCATTGAAAAGAGATTGCTCAGCTTCACTTCTCAGGTAATATGACAGGTGATATTAATAATTTTAATTTTAACTTTCACCGCAACCAGCTTCTAGCCCTGATAACAGCTAAACTTTGGAGAGTCAGATAACAATTTTTTTGTTGTTAATTCCGAAAATGATTATCAGGAGATTGACAGAATATTATCTCTATATTAAGATAATATTAAATCACAACACCGAAGCGAGATTTGTAATGAAGAAGGTTCTGTTCGGACTGGCCGCTCTGGCCGCAT
>CAJYHH010000561.1 GCA_913773825.1 Candidatus Sericytochromatia bacterium
GCCAGCTTTCAATTGTCTCATTTACAGATAGCCCACCTGCCCCTGGTCAGGATCATAACTACAACAAAGGTGACGTGGTGATTGTGGGTAATGTGCTTTATCACAATGATTTTTATGCGCTACCCACAGATAAAACACAGCTGCGACAATTAGAGCCCCAACCCACTTCTCCCTATACACGCTCGAACACAGTCAATGGTCCCATTACCACTATTTCAGACTCTAATGTTATGTGGGTAACCAAAACGGATGGTTCTCTCTACCGCGATTCAGACGGTAAACCGGTTGGCAAAATAAGCGGTTTAGGTCTATTTGCCACTCACGATATAAAAATTTCGGTTACACCAATGGGCAATGGTTATAACGCAGATTCAAGTCCGTTTTGTAATGGAACAGGTACCCGTGATAACTACGTTGACAATATCACCATTCACGGCCAACTTGTTGCGGGCAACAAAGTGCGAGTGAGCGCATTTTTGTCAGGTATCCCACAGCTTAATTTGCAAGAAATCGATCTGGCGCCTTTTCCCTGTAGTTCTGAGCCTGCTTTTGAATCAGACAAAGACAGTTTGCGGATTTATGGCACAGTTTATTCACGCGAATCACCAGACTTCTCAAGCTATTTCCGGATTCGCAGAGAATATTTCTTCGACAAATCACTTGAGAAAAACCCGCTGATTGGCGCGCCTTATTACCCTAATATCGCCAATGACTACCGGAATCAAACGGTTTACAGCGAATTTCCCAAACTGGTTCAAGGCAGCTGGGTACAAGGTGTTAACTAAGCCTAAATTAGAGCCGCTCATTCCCTGATAGCCATACAAAAGGGGCCCAAAAGGGCCCCTTTTTTGGAATGATTAATTAAATTTTTTAATAGTAATCACTCACCTGCCGTTTACGTTTTGAATGGGTTTGTTGACGTGCCTGACGGCGGCCTTTTGGCTGTTCGTATTCAGCCTCAATTTCCTCGATCTCGTCGAGATTTATCTCTTCCCCGGGAAAAGCGTACTGGTAAAAGTACTTTTTGCGAGGAACTTTCTTTCCTTGAGCTAGCGGATCGAAAGACATGGCGGGTGTAATGATTACTCCTTAAATTCAAGTATGTTTGAACTTGCAAAAAAAATTATGACATTTAGAAAACTCTAAAACGTCTTAACACTTATTTTAGTTCAACAATCCGTCATTACAAGAGCTTTGAAGCTAATTTTCGGTTAAATTTGCTGAATCCGCGCTCATCACAATCTGTCCCAGCAGGGTTGTGCCAGACCGGCGAAGCCGAACAACTTGAAAAGGCAGTTCACCCGTCGCCAGCTGAATACCTGTATCCAGCTGTGCAGGTGCCAATTGCAGCTCTGCGCGCGCTTCGCGTGCCAGATTTAAAATTGCCAGCTGTAAATCATCCTGAAGACTGCCAGAGCTCGTATCAGGATTCAGGCGAGCGTCTTCCAGCAATTGATGAGGGTCAAAGTTATTTTCACTGCTTGTCGCAGTGGGTGAGAGCACAAGCTTAACGGGCAAAGATTGATTAGCAGTTGAGACTTTACCGATTTGAACACTCAGCTGATAAACCAACTGTTGTTCAAGAGCACGCTGACTCTGACTCAGATTGGCTTGTTGAACCTGTAACAAAGGAGCCGTACCAGGTTCTAGGCCCAGCTGTTCAGCGTAGGCGCGAGTCATATCTAAAACGCCTTCAACAATTTGTTCACTTTCGGCTGGACTCCGTCCGCCATAGACTTTTAGCTCAAAAACAGGTGCATCAAGCATTGCAACCTGCACAGGTGCTGAACTGGGACGAAGACTACCAGCAGAGCTTTCAGGCTCCGCCAGCCTGGTTTGGGTAGCGGTTCTAAATGGCACAGGCGATGTAACAGAGCCCTGCTCAGGCTTAGAAACTTTTGTAGTGGGTTGAACGGGCTGTTGGCGAGATGGGTTAATACTTGTGTTATCTGCTGTCTGAATCGGCTGATCAACTGAATCATCTAAAGCGTCTGATTCTGTTAGAAAATCATCAGGCTCGTTTGAACGCACTGGGCGATTTGCCTGCTGAACAGGGGCTTGTATTTGCACAGGAGCGTTTGCCCTCGATTCAGAATTCTGGGCAGGCTTCTGTCCAGCGCTTGGTTTAACTTCAGGTGATTGTGCAGCAAGCCGAAGAGGTTCAGTTGAGTTTTCACGACCATGAATTTGTTGCAGAGTTGCGCTAAATTGAGACATTTGCAGTTGAGTTGCTTGGGATTCACGTTCCTGGCGGGCTTCTGGCTGCAATAAAGCTTCGCGAGCATCGCGATCAATTAACAGGTAAGTGCCTAAAAAGCCCAGCGACAAACACATACTGAGCAAAATGGTTAAAAAGCTGCTGGTGTGTTTTGGGCGCAATGCAAAAACGGTCAGCTTACGCTTGCCAATCCGGCGGCCCCAATCATTGCCAATCCAGGCGCTGATTCCGCTCGCAAGAATAAATAAAATAAACAACCAGACAACCGGTTTCACGCGTTCCCAAATACTCACTATATGTGCAGAAAGTTTACAGAGCGATTTTAAAGTCAACTCTGCTAGCTTAATCATTGTAACGTCTTTTTTGACATGGCCATAGTCTTCGTACGGCCTAAACGTGAAGTTGATCAAGATCACAGCTTTTTGTTAGCCACAAACATTTACAATAACAGCATGCTAAAGTGCTCGTATCCTGTTTGTTTCTTTGTTTTGCTTTGCCTGACAAGCTGTCAGGTCAGACTTCAAAAGGCTTCAGAGCCCTGGGGTGAAGCCAAACCCCAGGCTAAAGTTGCAGACAAAAACTGGGGCAACGATACTGGTGATCAGATTGCTCAAGCCTCTGCAATCCCAAGCAGTAAACCCGTTGTGATCAAAAGCCCTACACCTAACAGCAATCCAGCCATGCCTAACAACTGGCAAATCCAGCCTCCTGATTTAAGCCCAGAAGCTAAACTCTCAGCTGATTCAATTGTGGGTCTGGCGCAGACTTTTCTGGGAACACCCTATCGCTTTGGTGGTGAATCACCGTCAGAAGGTTTTGATTGTTCGGGATTGGTTCATTATGTGTATGGCCTAAAAGGCATTTCTATGAAACGTCTGGCCAATGAGCAGTTTTTACAGGGAACTCCGATTGCCCAGGCGCATCTTCAACCCGGTGATCTGGTATTTTTTAGCACCTCAGGCAAAATTGTAGATCATGTTGGCATCTACGCAGGCAACCGATTGTTTATTCATGCCCCACGCACAGGCCGCACCGTCTCTTATGACAGTCTTGACGCCACTTGGTACAGCAGTCGCTTTCAAGGAGCCAGAAGAATCCAGTAAGGCTGGTCGCTCGTTGCTAATCGCTGTTGGCTAAATACCGCAGACAAAAAAACAACCAAGCGCCTGAGAAATAAATTCTCAGGCGCTTGGTGTGTTTTAGACTAGCTACGAGCCACCGGCTACGAACTATTAGCTCGCCGTTGCAGCAGTGTCGAGTTTAAAGTCAAAGTCTTTAAAAGGCTCAAAGACATTGGCTACGTTGTTGCCATCAGCGTCCTGAGCAAAGGTATAACCTGTAACAGAGCTCCAGGTAATCGTTGCGTCTTTAGACTTCAACTCGCCTTGATCATACATTTTATTGCCGTTGGCGTCGTTAAAAGCAAAGACTTTAAAGGCAGCAGCATTGGCTTTTTGCGGAGCTTTAGGTAGCGCAAAGTTGTAAGCACCGCTGGCAACAGGTGAAACCGCTAAGGTGGTGTCAGCTTCGATGGTTTTGTTATTGGTGTCGATTTTGTTATTGCTGCCAATATTAGTAAAAGCACCAAATACAGCAATCATGGTATTGCCGCCGACTGCGGTACCGGTTACAGCACCGGAGATGCCTTTATCTCCTTGGACATTCTGGCCGCTCGGGGTCGTGGCCTGGGGAACATTTGAGCCGCAAGCGACAAGTGCTGCGGTGCTAAGGCCGAGAGCGGCCAGTTTGATTAGGGTCTTCATTTCCTGTTTCCTCGCTTATCGATGTAGTTTCGCCATTCGATGTTTCTTGGGACGCAGAGTAACCCAAAATTGTTCATCCCACAAGCCAATCTATATTGGATTTAAACACAAGAAGACCCCGGCCCTGATTGGGCCGGGGTACAGTATGGCAAAAAATTTGCGGTTAAGTTCAGAGAGGGGTTAAAAATTTCTTAAGGTACTTTTAGACAGAAGTTTAGACTGGGTATAAACGCGGGGTTGCCAGAGCAGGCAAACCGCAGCGGCGGGCAATATGAAGAATCAGATGATCTGAAAGATGCCCAGCATGTTCATGGGCAATTTTGTCCCAGTTTTCATCAGAACCCTGTACAAACGCCACGTCAATTTTAAGCGGCGTAGCGTCAACCGTCCAAAGCAGAACACCAGATTGTTCATCGCAGGTATAATCCAGGGTGCCACAAAACTGCTGTTCAATAGTGCGTTCAATCTGAATCGAGTTGATCTTCATCATAGGCCCTCTGGGAGATTGATTTCTTCTCAGCATACTGAGTCAGGTCAGTTTAACACTGTGACTGGTCACACAGGGCAAGACAAAGCTTCTGTTTAGCTTGTGCTTATTCGTTGCATAGGACTCATTATGCTGCGGATGACGCTGCTTATATTGTGTATTTACCTGAGTACCAACAGGCCATCATCCACAGCTCCTGCTATAATTCTGATTAGATGCCCGAGAGAGAATTGACCGTTCAATTGAGAGTCACAAGCTACCCCATGGATCCACAGGGATGATTCAGGAACACGAGTTGATTGCCAACCGCTACCGCGTGATCGGTTTGTTGGGTGAAGGTGGCATGGGCAAAGTTTATCGCGTCCACGATACCGTTCGAGATCTGGAATGCGCGCTTAAGCTTTTATCACAAAAACTCAATTCTGAAGAAGCGATGCTGCAGTTTAAGCAGGAGTTCTGGTTTATGACTCGCCTGCAGCACCCCCATATTGTGCATGTTTATGAATACGGTGTGCTTGAAGATCAGACGCCTTATTTTACAATGGAGATTGTGCCCGGCCAGGAACTGGCTGAGCTCGGCAAAGTAGATGTAGATCTGGCCTGGAAAATCCTGATTCAGGCTTCTAAAGCGCTGGGCTTTATTCATTCACGTAATCTGGTGCATCGCGATATCAAATCCGAAAACCTCCGTCTACAGCCAGACGGTCAGCTTAAACTAATGGACTTTGGCTTGATGGAGCCCCTTGGCAAGCGCAGCGGCGGGCAACTGACCGGCACGGTTGCGTATATGCCCCCCGAAGTCCCCCAGCGCGGCCTGATTACCGAAGCCTCTGATATTTATTCACTAGGCGTTGTGGCTTTTGAAATCCTGACTGGGGTTCAGCCTTTTTTAGGCACAACGCTCTTAGATGTAGTCAAAGCGCATATTCATTCTGAACCTCCGCCGCTGACTCCGTTTAATCCGTCCATTCCGAGCTCACTTGAGCACATTGTACTCAAGATGCTGGCCAAATCCCCTGAAGATCGCTATACAAACACTGCTGAGCTTTTAGCTGATTTAGCTACTGGGAGTGGATTAGATGCCGGATTAGACTCATCAGCTGAAAAAACCAGCTATCTCAGTAGCCATGTTTTAGTCGCTCGTGAACAGGAACTCACTCATCTTAAAACTGCTTTGATCAGCATGCAGCAAGAGCGCGCCCAGGCAATTCTGCTTGGCGCTCCGGCAGGCGTCGGTAAATCGCGTTTAATCGAAGAATTTAAAATTCATGTTCAGCTGTCTGAATTGCCTTTTGCTCAGGGGATCTGCGTTGAGCAAGGCATGAGCAGCTATGAGCCTTTAATCCAGGCCTTTAATCAGCTGATTCCCCACACCCCACCCGAAGTCCTGGTGCATCTGGCGCCAGTGCTTTCACATTTATTGCCGCGCTTAACTGAACAAGGCTTTAGGCCTAAACCTGACTTTGATCCACGTAATCAAAAAATCACCCTGTTTGAAACCATCGTCGCCTGGTTAGCTGAAATCGCCTCACGTAAGCCACTGGTGATCTTTGTTGATGATTTGCACTGGGCTGATATGGCGACCGTTGAACTGTTTAACTATCTGGTGCGTGAACTCGGCCAGGCACGCGTTTTAATGATGGGCTCGTTTCGAGATGATGAACTGCTGCCTGGAAGCCCGGTCTGGCAAACGATTGAAGAACAAGTCTCAAGCTTTTTAAAGCTGCAGCCTTTTAGCCCTGAGCAAATGGCTGAGCTGATTCAAAAAATGCTGCGTGACGTTGAGTTACCCGCTGATTTTGTCAGCTATTTTTACGGCGCCACATCAGGTAATGCGTTTTTTATTCGAGAAATGCTGCGTTATTTGATGGAAGAAGATCTGATCAAGCAGATCAAAGGCCATTGGACGATTCCAGACAATTATACTGAATGGGATCTGCCGACTAGTATAGGCGATACGATTAAACATCGTTTAAAACGCCTGAGTACTGCAGCTGCTGATTTAATTCAGCGTGTTTCGGTTGTTGGTAAGCGGATTGCTTTGCCTTTGCTCCAGATTTTGTCCGTTGACGCGAATGAGCTTTTTTCGACATTAGAAGAACTGGTTGAACGCCAGTTTTTGACCCGCGAAACTGAGGCTTTTACGTTCCCGCATGACCGCGTGCGCGAAACCCTCTATAGCAGCCTTGAGCTTGATTTACGTAAAAGTATTCACCAACAGGTCGGCACCTGGCTCGAAGAACAAGGTGAACCAGCCTCAGTGCTGGCTTATCACTTTAAATTAGGCCGCGATCGCGTCAAAGCAATGCGCTACTTGATTACCGCCGGCGAAGAAGCCTCAGTTCGCATGGAAGCAACGCTGCTGATGCATGAAGGCCTGCAGATTCTTGAGACGCTGATTAATCTGCCAGGTCAGGCTGAGCTTTTAGAAAATAAGCGCCGTAAGCTGGCCTGGATCTCCTATATGATTCATCCGTTTATCTGCGCTGAAACCAACGAAAAGCTGATTTTAAGCCTGCAGCAGAAAAACGTGCCCTTAGAAGCCCAGGTTGAGTTTGAAAGTATTCGGATTTCAAGCTACACCATGATTGGGCGCAATGCCGAAGCGCTGCAGCGCGCCCGTGACTTGCTGCGCCAGCTTAAACCCGAAACCGTGCCTTATGCCCTGGTGTTATTTAGCCGTCTCAATGCTCTGCTAACGCGCGGCGAATTTAGACAGCTGATTACTGAAATGGAAACCGCTGCTACGATTCTTAAAGAGAATTTTGCTAGCCTGCATCGTCAACTCATTTGGGCTTATGCTTTTTGCAGCTTTATTCGCGAAGACGCAATTGCCTGGCTAGGAGAACCTGTCGGCCGCGATCATTTTGCCGAAGTGCCGCGCCAGATCGGTGAAAGCTATGACTTTTTAGATCTGATTTTTTGGTCTTATTATCCTGAAGTGGTGCGGAATAGCCTGATTGGCCGCTATCACGAGATTAAAGCCGTCAGTGATGAGATTTTTACCCTGATCAAAAAAATGGGCCGACCCATTCAGCACGAAAATCGCTTTCAGATCTGTCTGGCTTATGCCGCCATTGAACACGGCGAACTCGAAGAAGGCCAGCATTACGCCAATAAAATTGTTGAGCTTGGCCAGCGGATGAAAAACAAACACCAGCAGGCTTCTGGTTTTGTTTTACAAGGCATGATTTCTGAGCAGCGTAATCATCTTGATGATGCCATTAGCGCTTTTACTGAAGCCATGACGCTTTCACGAGAAAGCGAAACCGACCAGCTTTTACCTGCTCTTTATCGCCTGGCAGGCGTTTATCTACGCCAAAAAAAGCTAGATCAGACCACAGCCTTGCTTAACGAAGCCCATGAACTGGCAACGGGCCTGCGTTTAGAGAACCCCTATCATCAGATACAGATTTATCGCCTACAGGCTCGTTTGTTAATGGTTCAGCAGGGTTCAGCAGAGCAAATTGAAGCCCTGCTGCGCCAAAGTATTCAGCTTGCAACTGACACCACTAATCCTCTTCAGCAGGGCCTGGGTCAATTAGCCTACGCCAAATGGCTGGCAGAATCTGGCAAACTGGATCCAGCTCTCAGCGAGCTGGATCATGCTCGTCAGTCTTTTGCGCAAATTCGCTATAAACGTTCAGATCGCGCCGTCCATGAACTCAAAGCCTGGATTCGCCAGCAGCAAAGCCAAAAGTCTCAGGCTGCCGTGCCTGTCAATATGCCGGCCTTGCCGCCCCAGATTAAAGAACTGGTCAAACCCGACACCGCGCTAGAGCTCGGCTATCGCATCGTTGAGATGTTCCAGCATATGAATCTCAATATGGCGGCAGCCTCTGCAGGTGAAAGCGGCGATATGCGCCAACTCTCAGAACGCCTGCAAAAAGTGGAGCGCGTTAATCAGTTTAGCCAGCTGATTATGAAAAGCCTGGATCTCCAGCTCGTCCTGCATAACATCATGGATTATGTGGTCGACATCGCCAAAGCTGACCGTGGCCTGCTGATGCTGCGTGACGAACAAGGTGAACTGAGCGTCCAGGTGGTTCGCACCCGCGAAGGTGAAACCCTGCCCAAAGATCAATTGCTTAAATTCAGCAAAACCTTTACGCGCAAAGTGGTCGAATCAGGCCAGTCACTCTGGGTTAGCGATGCTCAATCTGACCAGGAACTGTCTCAAAAAGCCAGTATTATGGCGCTTGATCTGCGCACCATTATCTGCGTCCCGCTTAAGCGCGAACAAGAAGTAATCGGTTTAGTGTATCTCGACCGTCAGGCTATTTCAGATACTTTTAGCCAGCAGGATCTGGACCTGGTTGAGTCGATGGCAACTTTTGCGACGATTTCATTAATCAATGCTCGCTTACACGCTCAGATTCAGGAGCGTAATGCCCATCTGCAAATGCTTAACGACTTAAGCCGAGCCATCTCAACCACCTTAGTCTTTGAAGAACTGCTAAATAAAGTTCTGGAATTCTGTCTTAAACTGACCCAGGCTGACATCGGCTATATCTTTATTAGCAAAGACATCAACTCAGAGCCTGATAGCGCTGAAGATTTAGAGTGCCAGGCCAGCCAGGACAATCAGGGCAAACCCTTAGAAGAAGTCCAGGTCAGTCGCAGCATTATCGCCAAAGTGCTGGGTAATAAACAGCCCCTTTGTGTCGTTGATATGGCCGAAGAAGCCGCTTTGGCAGCTCAAAAGTCCGTCATGGCGCTGGATTTAAAATCCGTCATGTGTGTACCGATTTACGGGCGTCGCGAACAGGTTTTAGGCTTGATTTATGTCAGTTCACAGGCAGTTAGCTATACCTTTACTGAGCGCGATTTGTCTCTCATGGAATCAATTATTCGCCAGGTCGGCTTAGACATCGAAAACCGTCATCTGATGGAAGTGCGCAAAAAGCAAGAGCTGATGGATCAAGAACTGGCTCTGGCGCGTAATATTCAAAGCTCGATGCTGCCTGATTATTCACCGGATATTCCCAGTCTCGACATCACGGGTTTTTCTCAGCCTGCAGCAGCAGTGGGTGGCGATTATTATGACTACTTCAAAATCTCAGACTTTGAGTTTGGTCTGGCGATTGGGGATGTCAACGGTCATGGGGTGTCTGCTGGCTTGTTGATGTCGATGGCCAAAAGCTGTCTGTTTGTACAGGGCAAGGTAGACCCCAGCGTTAGTGCCGTGATGACAGCACTTAACTCAATGATCTATGGCGGCACCAAAGAACGCCTGTTTATGACTTTTGTCTATTCGATCTTTGATCTGCTCAATCAGACGGTCACCCTTTCGAGTGCGGGTCATCATCTGCCTTATCATTATTCTGCAACAGACGGGGCGCTGAAGCCCGTGCAGGTCAAAGCCACTTATCCTTTGGGTGTGCGCGAAAAAGCCCGTTTTAACGAAGTCACCATCAGCCTCAAGCCAGATGATGTGCTGGTTTATTACACAGACGGCATTATTGAATCCCATGCCCCTGATGGCGAAGAATTTGGCTTTGAGCGTATGGAAGAACTGATCCTCAAAAACCATACCCGCAGCGCCGCTGAAATTCAGGATGTCATCTTACAGGCTTATACCGACTGGGTGGCAGGGGCTGAGCCTGAAGATGACATGACCTTGGTTGTCGTTAAAGCCCGCGAAGTGATGAGTATCCAGGAACAAGCCCCAGGCCAGCAAAAGCTTAAGACAGGCTATCTGACTCTGATCAACAGGTAGAGCAGGATGAGGGGGCGTTTATGCATGGGCCGTGAGGTCTTAAAAAAACACCTTATGTTAGCCAGGCCCCCAGCAGCAGTAACCATTGCGCCCAAATTCCTAGCCCACAGCCTTCTGCTAGGTATAGCCTTTATTCGCCAGCATCTTTTTGATCTTTCGCTTGTATTCGCTGACTTTGGGCTCGTTGGGATATTCTTCAATAAAGTTATTAAAAGCCACAACCGCTGAATACACATTGGCTTCACCTTCAGCCTGCATCGTCTCAACAAACAGACGCTCAAGTACTTTAGAAGGGTCAGGTGGTTTGACTAAATCTTCTAAAACCTGTAATTGACGGCATTGCTCTGGGGACAGGCATTCGCGCAGGGTTTCAGCGTAATAATGCATTTGTCTATAAGCTTCATTGCGATCGCCAAACCAGTTTTTGACGCGCAAATACTCGCCTAACTCCTGATAAAGAATTACCACGCGCTCATCACAGGCCTGTTTAACCGGCGTGCGCTCCACTCGCTTAAAGTATTCAACATAGATCTGAAAAGCTTTGTGCAGCTTGCGATATTCCAGCTCATCAAAGATTTCTGGCCGGACTTTTTGCTCAATCACTTTTAAGACCTTCATTAAGGCCTGGGTGAGTTCTTGCTCCTGCTGAAGATCAGCGAGTTTGCGATCGCGCTCACCGCGCTGGTTTTCACCCGGTGAGCTATAAACCATATAAATCGAGGAGTGAATGCTGTTGTAGGTGATATTGACGATGAAGTATTCACCTTTACGCAGAGCTTCTCTGATGATTTGTTTATTGCGCTTAATTTCAGTCTCAATCAGATTAGTCGTCATCTCATCAAGCGTGCGCTGCATAATCTGATAGCGGTAGACCTGTTCAGGGGTCATCATGGCGTGATGAATAGCAAAGAAGGATTCACCTTCTGCGGTCGCCTCACTCATCCGGCGCGTGATCTCACCCAGGTTGATTTCTTCGCGCATATATTGGTCACAATAATAACCAAACTCAACGCATTTTTTGCTGAATTCCAGCAAAAAATCCTCAACCACGTTCTGAGGTTGCTCAATCGTCTCAAGATGAGAAAGATCGGTCATCTTTCGCTTAC
>CAJYHH010000562.1 GCA_913773825.1 Candidatus Sericytochromatia bacterium
GGTCATTTGGCGCATAATGAGCAGGGAAGGCAAGCAGCGGCTTTTTCACATTTGCGCAGCGCCCAACTTGAGTACCATTACCGCCGTACTCAGGGCCCAGAACTTTTTGATTTTTGGCTGGGTCATAATAACAATAAGGCCAGCCTAAATCAGTTCCCTGTTCAATGTCGGTAAATTCTTCGGCTGGCAGTTCATCATTCTGCTGGGCAGTATATAAATTGGGAAACATCGTATCGAGCTGGTCACGTCCGTGCTGCAGCAAATACAGCTTATTCGTACTGGTGTTCCAGTCTAAAGCAACAGCATTGCGGATACCCGTGGCGTAACGCAAACCGCTTGATTTGGGCTGATCTTTTTTGTTGACATCAAAGCGCCAGACACCGCCAAATTCGCTGAGCAGCGGACAAGGGTCCTGACCGGGGACGCCAGGGGTGCGATCTGGATTCTGACAGGCATTAGACGGAGCGCCAACATTGACATAGACATGGCCAGCGTTATCCAGCGTCAGTGAGCGGGCATCATGCTGAGGCTGACTCCCAAGCTCAGTCACCAGACGTTCCGGGGTACTGTTTGGAATCAGTGCGGTATCAGTCGGCAGCGCTGTGCGCCAGACTTCAGTAGCGGTTGAATAATAAAGATGACTCTTGTCAACCGCCATACCGGTTCCGCAATTGCCGCTATCCCCAAAGCGCTCGGTCTGATCAGCGCGGCCATCGTTATTGGTGTCACGCAGAGCCACCATACATTTTCCTTCGGTTTCGCTGCTTAGACGCACATAGACATTGCCATTATGCACAGCCATATGGCGAGCAGGGCCAACACCGTCAGCAAAGACCTGAATGGCAAATCCTGCTGGAACGCTAATCCCATCCACGCTCGAAACGGGCCCACTGCCTGTAGAGTTGCTTGCTGTTGCTGAAGGGCCCGGAGTTGGAGTGGCATTTGGATTACTCCCGCCACTTGGACAGGCTGTCAGTAAAAGCATCGGTAGAATCAAAGCGGAATAACGACTGGGATGTTTACAGGTCAATGTCTGCGATAACTTCATGGAATCCTCCTAAGGCTGCACAGCAGCAGATCAGCGGCAAGCTTGCGGCTGGAGCTATGATACTTCTGGCTTAAACCAGAAAACACCACATAGCCCCCTTAGATGTTAACTAAGAGATAAAAATTCCGTCAAAATCGTTAAGGTGATGGTTTTTTTGGGAGCGAGCGGTGGGCTTTAAATCCAAAGAGAAACAACAACGGAACTCAATTCTCCTGTCAATGCTATTGTCTTTAAACTCACCGCCCACCCCCCGACTTTGTCGGCTAACTTGCCTCAGCGATATTTTTTCGCCGCCGCCGATCAGCATGTTTGCTGACAACCTCTAAAGTTGCACGGGAGCGCTGTTCTGCTCGTTTAATCGTATAAATCTGCTCCAGGGTCTGACGCGCCCGCGGCCCAAATTCGACAATGGGCCCCGGATAGTCAAAACGACTTGGGTCACCCAAGGTTAGCTCAGCTAAGGTTGCGCCCCGCAACTCCGGCACCCACTCCGTTGTAAAGCTTAGCTGCGGGTCTTGAAGCATCAGCTGACGCAAAGGGCTATAGACTCTTAGCGCATTAATGCCTGAGACGCCAGCCTGCATCTGCAGCTGGCTTAGATGAATCCCTGGCTCATAGTCCCTAAAGACTTTCGCCAGATGAGGATGAATACTGCGCCAGTCCAAATGCAGCACGTGGCAGGCAAACGACACAAGCATCGCGCGCATCTGAAAATTCACAAAACCGGTTTGGTTCAGACAACGCATCGCCGCATCCACTAAGGGGAAG
>CAJYHH010000563.1 GCA_913773825.1 Candidatus Sericytochromatia bacterium
GGCCAGTTCGTTTATTGCGGTTAAACGGTGGCGGCTGCCGAGAAAAAGGAGGCTTTGGAGGTCCTTGTTGATCCATGATCCTACACCTCAGGCCATATTGGCCATGGCGTCGGCTTCCGTCTCGTAAATATCAGCGTATTGAGTCAGACCCATGATATTAAACGTTTTTTCGATTGTTTTAGTCAAAAAGCAGAAGCAAATTTTGCCATCAACGTCAACGATTTTTTCAATTACCTCAATCAGAATCGAGATTCCGATACTGTTAACGACATTGGACTTTTCAAAATTAATAATCAGCTTTCTGATGCCCTGTTCTATCAGGCGGTCAGCGGCCTCGCCGATCTTTTCGCCGCCGAGGTTATTGACGTAGCCCTCGGTGCGGATGATGGCATAGTCTGCGTTTTCTTCGACAGATAAGTTAAAGGTGTCTGACAATTTGGCCTCCGATAGCTATTTGCGATTTTTCGACATCACGAGCGTGGTTCCGTGTTCGCTGGACTCGATATAGACAGTGTCCATCAGGTTCTCAATTAACATCAGTCCCCAGCCACGCTTGTATTCAGCATGAATTTTTTTGTCAATTTCAGGTTTTTCAATGTGCTTAATTTCAAAGCCTTTGCCATGATCCTGAATAATCACGGTCAGGTTCTCGTCTCCAATTAAGAACTTGATCCGGACTTTGCCGTCGCGGCTCTTACTGTGCTCAAAGGCATTAATAATCGCTTCGATCAAAGCCATTTTGACTTCATCAATACGATCTGCGTCGAACTTCATATACTGAGCAATCGACGTCGCCGTCTGAGTCGCAGTGATTTCCATATCCGGCAGCATCGGAATCGTCAGCTCGATTTCATTTACGGGCGAACGTGTTTCCGTATCATCCTTCTTGCTGGGGCTCTGCTCGGGCATTCAGGAATTCTCTCTTTGAAACATATAGGCACATTATACATCATTTCAAGAGCGCTATATTCCCGCTCTTGAGCGCCACAAACGGCACAGGTCCTGAATCATACCAGATGAAGGACTCAGAGGAACCGCATCTTGTTACTCTGCGTCCCAGATCATAAAGTGTGTTAAGGGGGATCGGAAAATGAAAAATGCAAAAATTGGTCTATTTTTACTATTGGCAGCCTGTAGTCTGCCCGCCACGCCACCAGGCGCAAACCCTTCTGCCAGTTCAAGTCCGACTGTTACACCGACTGTGACTCCTACAGTAAATCCATCCAGTTCACCATCTGCATCAAGCAGCCCTAGTCCAGTTGCGCCGCCTGGTCAGGTCAAACTCATTCCAGGCGCTCGCTGTGAAGCCGGTAGTTTATGGGTCCTGCCCAAAAACGAAGAAATTGCGGTTGCGCCTTGCCCACCACCAGAGTCACAGCCACCCTATATTCAGCCCGCAGCAACCCGTCAGATTCCTGAATCAGAGTATTCCGCCCTGCAGCAGCATTATGACTTTTTATCTGTCCGTCAGGCCCCCACTTATCTTGGCAGTCTCATCCCCGAATCCGCTTTTGCAGATGGCTTAAAAGAACAATGTAGCCAGGGTCAAGGGGTCGTCTTTCATGGTGGCCTGTTAGGCTCCTGCAGTCAGTACCTGATGCAGGAAAGCGGTAAAGAAACTCGCGTACTTAAAACCGGCACAGAATTTAAAGCTGCCTTCGCTCCGATTGAAAGCGCAGCTGAAGCCGCCAGTTACGCCATTGCCTATACAGGTGACGCCTGGAAAAGCAGCTTCCCAGAACTCAAAGACAGCTTCCGCTATTACAATCGTCTGATTCAGCGCAGCCATAGCACAGTGGTAGCAGGCGGCTACGAAGTCCTGCTTTATGACTTTCAGCAGTTTGGCTGCGGCCCACACCCCTATTCAGCCGTGACTTATTTAATCAAAACTGACGGTAGTCTAAGTGAAGTCTCACGCAGTTTGGCTTGGGCAGATCCCAATATGGACAATCTCTGTATCGACTAACGGTCA
>CAJYHH010000564.1 GCA_913773825.1 Candidatus Sericytochromatia bacterium
AAATTACTCCGGCTCATGACTTTAATGACTGGGAATGTGGTCAGCGCAATAATCTGCCGATGCTTCAGGTAATTGGCTTAGACGCAAAAATGAATGAAGACGCTCCCGAAAAATATCGCGGTCTGACCCGTGAAGACGCTCGTAAACAAGTGGTGGAAGATTTAGAAGCCGCTGGTTTACTTGATAAAGTTGAAGATCATCTCTATATGCCCAGCCGCTCCGATCGCTCTGGCGCCATCATTGAACCCTTGCCTTTAGTTCAGTGGTTTGTAAACATGAAGCCTCTGGCTGAGCCCGTGATTGACGCCATTAAATCTAATGAAGTGAAATTTACGCCTGAACGCTGGGGCGGTACCACGATTGACTGGCTTGAAAAAATCCGCGACTGGTGTATTTCACGCCAGCTCTGGTGGGGACATCAGATTCCGGTCTGGTATGACGCAGACGGCCAGATTGCCTATGTGGGCGTGGAAGATCCCTCACCTGAATTAGCCCAGGGCTGGACCCGTGACGAAGACGTGCTCGATACCTGGTTTAGCTCAGCCCTTTGGCCTTTTGCCACCTTGGGCTGGCCCGAACACACACCTGAATTAGACTATTTTTACCCGACCAATGTGCTGTCTACAGCTCGTGACATTATCAACCTCTGGGTTGTGCGCATGATTTTTAGCAGCCAGTCGTTTATGCACAAAGTGCCGTTTAGTGATGTGCTGATTCACGCCACGATTTTAACTAAAGACGGCAAGCGTATGAGCAAGTCTAAAGGGACTGGCTTAGACCCGCTGGAGATGTTTGATAAATACGGCGCTGATGCTTGCCGCTTCTGGCTGGCTGAAGTGGCGATGAGTGGTCAGGACGTGCGCTTTAGCGATGAAAAGCTGGAAGGCTCTCAGTATTTTGTGACAAAAATCTGGAACGCCAGCCGCTTTGTCTTAATGAATCTGGATGACTATGATCCGGCTTATCAGCTTGATAGCAGCAAATTAGAACTGGCCGATCGCTGGATTTTAAGCCGCCTGCGTGATTTAGCAGATACCGTCAGCAAAAGCCTGGATGCCCAGGTGCCAACAAATGCCACCCGTCAGCTCTATAGCTTTATCTGGAGTGAGTTCTGTGACTGGTATTTAGAAATCTCTAAACCCCGTCTGCAAGGCGAGAATGTGGCTGACCGTCGTCAGGTTCAGGCGATTTTATTCCAGTGTTTAGATACCGCCCTTCGTTTATTACATCCCTTTATGCCCTTTGTGAGCGAAGAGCTCTGGAGTACAGGCCTGCGTCAGATTAATCCTGACTTAGGAGCAGACCATCTGATTGTCGCGCCTTGGCCAGAGCAACTGCCTGAGCGCGATCAAGATGCTGAAGCGCGGATGGAGCTCTTGATGGAGACCGTGCGCGTCATTCGCAATCTGCGTATGGAAGTAGGTGTACCTGCTAATAAAGAAGCCGAAACGGTGTATCTGGTCAATGCATCTGAAAAAGAGCGCCAAGAACTGGGTGCCAATACAGGCATGATTGGCCGGATGGCAAAAGTCAGTAAGCTTGAGATTGTTTCTGAACCGGTTCAGATTGCCCAAGCCGCAACTGGCGTCAGCCAGAGTACTCAGGTTGTACTGCCCTTAACGGGCCTGATTGATCTAGATAAAGAGCGTGAGCGTTTACAACGTGAAATCAGCAAGCTTGACAAAGAGATTAAAGGTCTGACAAATCGGATGGATAATCCCAAGTTTCGTGAAAAAGCGCCGGCAGATATTGTCAACGAAGTGACACGCCAGCTTCAGGATTTGCGCAATCAGCAGCAGGTTCTGGGTGAGCGCCTTAATGCCCTTTAAGGCTGGTGAACGTGTTATTTGGCTTTTTCGTGACAGGAGCGCTTTGCTTCCTTGCCACAATAAGGCACAATAGTAGCATGTCGCCTTTAGGTTACAACCAGCCCGCCACGGGGATTGCCTGATGAAAATTTTGCTCGAAGGCAATTTGGCCTACGTCAGCCTGTTTAACCTGCTCCAGTTTATTAAACTGGAGCAGAAGCACTCCCTGTTGCACGTTAAGATTAAAGAGATCGGTCAGGAATCGAAAGTTTACTTTCAGAATGGCCGGATTATCTATGCTGAGCTCAACCGTTTGCGTGGTGTAGATGCTATGTATCGTTTAATTGGCTGGTGGGACTCAGGTGGATTTCAGTTTCTTGAAGTCCCTGAGGACCAACTGCCGCAAGAAAACGTTATGACCAGTCTGGACGCCATTCTAATGGAATCCGCCCGCTATATGGACGAGTTTCCGGACGTACGTGATCGCTGTCCAAGTCTGGCTTCTGGACTGGCTTTTACCACTAAATCCATGCAAATGGTCGACCAAGGTCAATTACCCGAGTTTTGCCGATTACTCCCGCGCTCCTTTACAGTTGCCAGATTCTTTGATGCTTGCCCGTATTCACATTGGGACTCGATGATGTTTTTGCGCGAGATGTTTAAATACAATGCGCTGGTTTCAGCTGATAAACTGGCCAGTGAAGAACTGTGCACAACCAATCGTCTGACGCCGATCGATTCGCTTGAAAGCATCGTGATGGAGTTTATCGGAATCGATGACAGCCGTCGCTTTATTGAAGAAGCGCTGACCGCAGTGGGTTATGAGCGTCATCAAAATTTTGGTTTTTCTCAACTCCTGGGCGTCGCGGACGGCCTGATCGAGCGTATGCGTCCGATGCTACGCGATGATGATGAAATTCAGGAAGTCACTTACCGTTTGCGCGCCCGTATCACCAGCCTGCTATAAGGCTTGATTGAGAGGCATTATGCAATCCTACGATATTTACGCCCCCTGGTACGATATTCAGAACGACATGGAAGACGTGGAGTTCTACCTTGAAATGTTATCGACCTATGGTGGTCCAGCCCTTGATGCGGGCTGCGGCACAGGTCGTCTACTATTAGCGTTTGCCCGCGAAGGCTTTGAATGTGCTGGCTTTGATACGTCTCAAGAAATGCTGCGGATTGCCCGTAGCAAAATCGAAGCTGAACAGCCGGATGTCAGCGAACGGATTGAGGTCTCTTATGGCGATATGCGTGAGTTTCAGCTAGGTAGAAAATTCCGCACCGCTTTATTTGGCTGAAAGGTATTACAGCCAAATAAAGCGGTGC
>CAJYHH010000565.1 GCA_913773825.1 Candidatus Sericytochromatia bacterium
GGGCAGATTATTCATTCTCTGGCTCAGTTAGATGCCAAAGGTGCTTTTCTGGGCACGGTCAAAGAGTCTTTGAGCGCCTATGTCGCCAGAGTCGAGCGGGATAAGTTTGTGGTCTTGCGCAAACCTGATTTGAGCCAAGATGACTTTGCCAGAATGTCTCATTTTGCCCATGCTCAACTTGGCAAAAGTTATGACTCAATGTTTTTGCTCAATACCCGCGATCGGCTTTATTGTACCGAAATGGTTTACCATACTTTGCAGCAAATCCGCTCTGCGCCCAGGATTTATCCCCATAAAGCCCAATATGGCTGGTATCTTTTTACCAACGAAGACTTAATGGACTCCCCAGATTTACAGACGGTCTGGAGCCATAACTATACCCGCCCTGCAACTGGTAAACACCATGAGTATTCCTGAGCCTACAACTGCTGAGATTACCCAGTATCTTCAGACTTTCTGCCAGCAGCGCGGAGTTAAATTGCTATATGGCTGTGAATCGGGCAGTCGGGCCTGGGATATGGCTTCGCCAGACAGTGACTGGGATATCCGCTTTTTGTATGTTCATCCCCTGCCTGCTTATCTCTCACTTGATCAGGCGCCTGAATCCCTGAATCAGCTTGATGGACTGCTGGATTATGGCGGCTGGGAGCTTCGCAAAGCCCTGCTTTTACTCAGAAGCTCAAATGCTGTCGTCTTTGAATGGCTCAAATCACCGATTGTGTATCAGCAGCCAGAACCGGTGATTGAACGACTTATGACAGTTGCTCAGAGCTTTTTTTCGCCGCGTAAAGTCGCGCATCACTATTTAGGTCTGACCCGTAAATACTTGCCTCGGCTGGAAACCCCTGACCCCATCAACCAGCCCCCACGTCTGAAAGACTTCTTTTATGCCTTGCGGGCTCTGCTCAGTGCCCAATGGGTGATGACGATGGAAACGGCACCTCCTTTGCCTTTGCCTGAACTGCTGCAGCAGATCAATGAGCCTGATTTTGAAGGCGCTTTATTAGAGCTGCTCAAAGCCAAGCGCCTGGCAGATGAACAAGCGTTCTGCCAAGTGCCCGAAATTGTCCTGGGCTGGCTCAACGGACGCTTCCGTGAGCTTGAAGTGCATGTAGATGGTCTGCCCGTTCGCCAAGGGGATTCCGCGCTGCTGGACATTCTGTTTTTAGAAGCGGTTAGCCATAGCTTCTCTTAATTTTGTGGTTCTGATTTTATTTGGTCAGCCCGTAATCAGCTCCTAATCAGAAATTATAAAAATAAACTGACCTAATTTTATAGCTGGGGCACATTCTGTAAATAAAATCCCAAGATCTCTTTAGAATTTCATCAAAATTGATTTTTTCCACCAGATAAAATCCAGACATTTTGTTCTAAAAGACCTTAGCATATACATGAGAAAGGCTAAATGGACGTGAGTGATGGATCTTAAGTGGATATTATCGAGGTGTACGTATGAAAAAAATCATGCTAGGGATGTTATGTGGTTTTTTGCTCTTACTGAATGCCTGTATGCCCACAACGGACATCAAGCTGACAACAGAGCCGAATTTACAGCTCAACACAAATGCTCTGAACTCAGATTTTAACGCTGATATTCATCTGATTAAACGGCCTCGACCCAAACCAACGCCAACACCTAAACCGCTCAAAACACCAGAGCCAAAGCCCCAGCCCAAACCCTCTTTAAAACAGGTTTAATTTTTTCTGGCCTGATTTATTTGCTCCTCTATTTAGCGGACAGGGGCTTAAAATTTATTAATTGCCGTGTCAGTTTTGACTGCCCAAAACAAGTTCTAATGCACGCCTGATGCAGCTCAAGGTGAGAAGCCTTAGCTGAATCTAAACCCTGTCCAAATTCCCCATCGAATCTCTCACTGTGCTATTCTGATGAGCAATTTGAACATGCAGACAGGGTATTTAATGAGTCAGCCAGAAAACCTTCACCTTCACAACCATCCCCTGATCCAGCGGGATATGACCCTGCTCAGGGATAAAACAACACCTTCTCAGCCTTTCCGAGCCACAATCAAAAACCTCGCACGCTACATCGTCTATGAAGCAGCAGAAACGATTGAATTGGCCCCTGAACACGTCGAAACCCCCATGGCACCTTTTGAAGGCGTCAAAATCAAATGCAGCAGCGTCATCCTGGCACCGATCCTGCGCGCTGGCCTGTGTATGATTGATGG
>CAJYHH010000566.1 GCA_913773825.1 Candidatus Sericytochromatia bacterium
ACTTGTAGCAGGGTGATGCCAGAAGCCAAAATAAACAGAGCAGTCAGAAAGAGAGGATAAGAAGGCACCGCGGCAGCGGGATAGAATAAAAAAGAACCTGCCGCAGCGGTTAAGAGGCCAATCACAATCCCTTTTTGGTAGCCAAACCGAGAGATAATTTTTCCTGACGGAATCGACATAATGAAATAGGCCGTAAAAAACGTAAATTGAATTAGTAAGCTTTGGGTATTGCTGAGGGTAAAAACGGACTGTAGATGGGGAATGAGGATGTCATTGAGACAGGTTAAAAAGCCCCACATAAAGAACAGCGTGGTGACGACGATTAAGGGAACGGTGTACTGGTTGGCTCTTGTGGTCTCATGATTAGGGGAAATTGCGGCCATAAAGCCCCTTTTGCTTCATTCTGGAATTCTTGTTACTTTAGCATGACTTGATTAGAGTGTCTCAGTGCCGCCTGACACCTGTGCTGCCTGCTCAAGTTCACTTAATAACCGCTCAAGCGTTTCAGGATGGCGTATTAATGTCTGAAACTGCTGATAATCAATCCGCAGGGGTTTAAAGTCACCTTGGCTAAAGTCCAGATGGCAGAGTAACCAGATATTGAGCACGTGTTTGTACTCGAGGTTCTGGTGCAGTTCTCGGAGTTGTTTGCGATAGGCGCTAGAATCAACTAAATGGTTCTGGGCACCTTCATCGAGCAGGATTTGCTCCATTTGCTGATAATCTTTTTCGCAAGTAAAGGGCTGTTGCTGTGACACATGGCTGCTGCCAAAAACGCGACAAGTCAAAGGGCGGCCCGTATAGACGCGGCAACGCTGAGCTTCATCCAGCATCAAGCAGGCCTCTTGGCGATGTGTGCCTGCCATTTGCAAGAGTTCAAGATGAAAGTCTGGATGATTTAGACGGTCGGGCTGGGTGTCGAAGTAATATAAAAGCTCAACCAGATAATCACGATGTGAAGCCAGACTGGTTACGGCTTGTTTAAAAACGACTTGGCGCTCAGATCTGGGTAAAGCGCTTAGACTGCGGTGCATAAGGGCCCACTCCAGTGGGTTAACGCAAAGATGAAAACCTACGCTGCCATGGCAGCAATCAGCGCACCCGCTCCGGCAACTCAGCGGGTACTGCTGATGTGTCTGAGTCATCTCTGGCGCAAGCTTTAAAAATAATTCTTCAAGCTGAGGCAGTTTTGCTAAGGCTTGCTGGGGTCCCAGCGTTGCTTTTAGATGGCGAAAATGTTTTAAAAAAGGATCGTTGAGTAATTGAGCGATTTGGCTGATTAATGGGTTTTCCAGCCAGATTAAACCGAGCTGATCGTGTTGCTGTAAAAGAGCTTCTGTAAAACTGGCAAAGAGTGTATCGGGCTTGCCAACCATCCAGCGTAAACGGGGATCAGCAAGAGCCGTGCTAAAATCTGTCTCGTTTAGACAGGCCCAGGCGAGCTCAGGCTGAGAATCAATAACAAGCACCGGTGTGATAGCAGGCAGTTGCGCGAGCAGTGTTTTGATTAGCTGACCATCACCCATTCCGTAAAGCATGATGCCGAGCGAGTGAGGCGGGACAGTGGGGGAGTAGCTTGGGGTATCCCAACTGCGGCCTAAAAACTGAATCTCACCATTATCTAATTCAAAGGCGCTGTCATATATGTCTTTTAAGCCTTGCCAGGCCTGAGGCTGGTGGGCTTGAATCACTTTGAGATGGTGCTGAAGCAGGTTCATCGTTTTGGTACTATGACAGCTCTGGAAAGAGATCTGATAGGATACAGAAACCAGATTAGCACAGGAAGGCCCCATGATTATTTACAGTGTTACGGTCTCAGTTGAGAACGAGATCGCGCAGGAATGGCTTGAATGGATGAAGACCGAACATCTTCCCGAAGTCATGAAGTCAGGTTGTTTTCAGCGCCATCAGCTGCATCGCTTGCTTGAGCCGATTTATGAACCCGATACCGTTACTTATAACGTAATGTACTATGCGGATTCAATGGCAAATGTTGAGGATTACCGCAATAATTATTCGCCTCGTTTACGCCATCATGCCTATATGCGTTATGGTCAGAGAACAACTGCTGTGCGCAGTGTACTGGAAATTCTTTAGCTTTAATTTTTTAAGCTTGATGAACAAAGGGGCCCATTTGGGCCCCTTTTGATTTGAGTCTAGACTATTCAGGCTTTATCTGCTTCATCAAGCAGGGCTAACATATCAGCTACGCGCGTGAATTTTTCACGCGATTTGCCGCTTTTCTGACCATTGGCGATTTCTGCTGCATCGATTTTTTGCCAGTCGCTGTAGCTGACAACTCTGACGCCTTTTTGTTTAAGACGAGCCGCAAGGAGTTCGCTATTGGGTTGCAAACAAGTCAGATTTGGGGTATCCGCAATCAAGGCCTGTACGGTTTCAACGCTGTCGGGCTTATTGGTTCCGATAATGCCTGATGGACCACGTTTGATCCAGCCTGCTGTGTACATGCCGGCCTCAATCCGTCCCTTTTCGTTAGGGAACACACCCCAAGACTCATGAAAAGGCACACCCGGCATAGGGGTGCCGCGGTAACCCACACTGCGGAAGAGCAGTCCTGCTGGTACCGTGATGGTTTCGCCCGTACCTGTGGCTTTCTGGCGGCCAGGTTCACCGCTGAGTTGATTGTGTTCAAGCACAATTTCTTCTAAAGCGCCATTGCCCTTCAGTTCAACGGGGCTCAGGAAAAATGCAATGTGCAGGCGTCTGGCACGGGCACCTACTGTGCGGCCTGCAAGATCACGGAGAATTTCCATGTTTTTGCGGTTATGACCTTTGTCAGGTAGCTGCAGCTCTGCTTCGTCAATTGGGCTCAACTGCAGATCTTCAGGTTTGACAATCACGTCACTAATCGCCAATTCACCTAGTTCTTTAGCTTCTTGAGGGGTAAAAGCGGCTTGAGCTGGTCCACGTCGGCCGACCATGTAAATATCTTTAATTTTGCTTTCTGCCAGAGCTTCAATGGCATGAGAGGCAATGTCGGTCTGTCTAAGCTCATCCACACTTTTGGCTAAAATTCGGCAAACGTCGATAGCAACATTACCTTGGCCAATGATGACGGCACTTTCTTGGCTCAGATCAAATTGCCGATCACGATATTCAGGATGACCGTTATACCAGGCCACAAATTCAGTGGCTGTGTAGCTGCGGGCTAGATCTTCGCCAGGTATGCCCAGACGGCGATCTGAAGAGGCGCCATTTGTGAAAATTAAAGCGTGATAATGAGCTTTAAGCTCTTCAACTGTTAGGTCTTCACCGATCGTGACATTCCCCCAGAAGCAAAAACGCGGATCACTGGCAATTTTGTCATAAACGCGAGTGACGTTTTTGATCTTGGGATGGTCAGGGGCTACACCGCTGCGAACAAGCCCGAAAGGTACAGGAAGTTTTTCATACATGTCGACTCGGACTTCCAGTCCGGCTTTAAATAAGGCTTCAGTGGCGTAAAAGCCACTCGGGCCACTGCCAATGATGGCAACGCGCAGGGGTGAATCTGGAGTGCCTGCTTGCATGCTGTTTCCTCACTTGTGATTGTTCAGGCTATTTGATGATGGGCTGTTGAAAGTCTTTGAGTCCCAATAATGGCGCCCCTAGCAGTTTACACGATTGGTGCTTAAATAAATGCTGAATTTTAATATCTGGGGGCTTGAATTCTTATGTCTATTTTCCTATAATCAGGTCAGAAGCAAGATAAATTTAGATTCTGCCCGCGAATCGGGAGCTCAGTAAGCTCTATATATTAAATTTCGGACAGAAGCTTTGTTTATCTGTTGCATCAATGTTCCGCATAGATGTAAAGGGCTAAACACCCAAGCAGCTTGCCCGCTAAGTGGCAAATTTTTAGCGGTCCACATGATGATGCTTCGCCCAATGCCCATTTTTTCAGGCGATCAAGGCTTGATAAAATGGGCATTATTCATGTTTTTTGCTAAGTAACTCAAGTTGTGAGGTACTGCTGGAAGTTCCAGAAAGCAAGGCCCACGACGCAAAGAGCCACTTTCAACTCAAAGCCCCTAGCCGTTACCGCATGCAGATGAGCGGGTCTTCGGCGCTGCATCAAGCTGCCAGCCACTTCGACACCTTGGCGAATTTTCTTTTGAACAAACTCCACGTAAGCCGGAAAGGTCCGGCGTGAATTGCGTTTGCGAAGGGGCCGAAAGCGGACGTGCTCCGTGTCATTGAGTAGGTCTTCGTAATCGTAAGCGGTGTAACCGGAGTCGCCGTACACGTCGGAGCCAGGCGGTAAATCTTCGAGATGCAGGCGTTTGAGGACTTTGGCATCATGCTCAGAGGCAGGAGCTAAGCAGAAATCCACGGGTTGGCCGGTGCTGGCGAGGACCAAATGGATCCGTAGACCGTAGATGTAGCGCCGCTTCGAGGAAAATTTTCCGCGAAAGATCTCGTCGTGGTAAAGCCGGCAATGTTTGATTCGAATATTGTCACAAGCCGCCACCGGAAAGCTGTCGAGGCTAAAGCTGATGGTCGGGTCGAGAGCTCGTGCGGCTTGGAAAAGCAAGCTCACGAGCCACTGCCAGATTTCTTCTGGGATCGCATGGAGCCGGCGATTGAACTGACTTTTGCTGAGCATGTCCGGGATGTAGCCCTGTTCGTGTAAAAACACCCGAGCGGCTTCAAAATTGAGGCCAAAGAAAAAGTCAGCGACTAAGGCCGTCGTCAGGACTTCGGCCGTCGACATGTGACATTGGGAATCGTCGCGATAGCCCAATTGTTTGAGCAGTTCGTCGCAAAGCACGTAACTTGTGATAATCTGGTTTTCCATGGGGTCCTCCTCGTGCTGATGGGTCGCACTTTTAGCTTAAGGAGGCCCCTCTTTTGTTGTCAGCCCTTTGCACCA
>CAJYHH010000567.1 GCA_913773825.1 Candidatus Sericytochromatia bacterium
AAAGTTGAACAAACCAAGTCATGGAGCTATTGTTTAAACTCAATGTACTAGATGGCATTTTTAAAGCAAAATATTGTTTATGGGCTGCAGTGCGGCGGGTAAGTCTGATTCTCCTAAAAGCTCACGCAAATCAATTTCAATGGTGCGGCTCATAGCGGTCATGGGCACGTCATTGGCACTGCCTTCAAAGGGGTTTTCACTGGATTCACCCACTTTATCCATCGAGACAAACACCCAGGACACCATTGTGCTAAGCGGGATCGCCAGCCAGACATAGGCATCGCCCAGCTTTTGAAGTTCAGCCAGCATGCCAAAAGGCAATAAAAACACAAATAGCCGTACAAAAAATAAGGTGATGCTAGCAAACTGGCGCGGATACGGAAAGTTTTTGATCCGCTCACATTTACCCTGCTGATCATAAAAATCAGCTAGACGTTTTTCGAGCTCGATATATTCCAGGGCTTCAATCTGGCCAGCTTGCCTCAGACGGCGTAAATGCTCAGACTGCAGGGCAATCAGCTGCACAGAGCGATTCTTTTTGCTCAGAATCAGCTTGAGTTCTTCAGCTGAGAGATACTTTTTGAGCTCGTCTTCAAGCGGGGTTTCACGTTCAGGGATTTTGTAGTGTTTGAGATATTCCTGATTGTAAGATTTGGTCAGATTTTCCCAGACCTTAGGCTCACGTAACTGATAACGCAAAGCCGTTAACCAGGCGCAATGGCGATACAGCAGGCTGCGGATTTCTTCTGAATCAGCGCTGATAAAATCACGGCACATGATCCCCCAGGCCCGACTGCCATTGAGAATCGCGCCCCAGATCTGGCGGGCTTCCCAGAGTCGGTTGTAGGTTTGGGTGTTTTTAAAACCGACAATAAAGGCTGCTGCTGTGCCAACTAAAGCAATCGGCACCCAGGGAATCGCCAGCCATTTCCAGTTTAATAATTGATATAGCAGCACCGGTACCGTGGCTAAAACGAGCAATAAATAAATTTCCCGACGGGTCCAGAGCAAAAATTCTTTGATATTGTAATGGCTGCCGGCGTGCATCCTGACCTCGCTGAAAATCTTTGTTACAGCATACCCGCAAACGCAATCTCTGACATTTGCTGCGACATTCCTTTTGAACGCAGAGTTCGCTAAGATAAGGCTTAAACACTCCCTGAAAGTCACCCCGAGGTCAACATGCCAAAATTATTTAGTGCTCTGTTGGGTTTAGCTCTATTGTCACCCTCTGTGATCTTACCCGCCCTGGCTCAGACCCATTCTGTTACCCAGCTTGCTTCTCAGGCTTCTCATCAGATTTCTCATCAGGTCACACTCAAGACGCTGGCAGATAAATTAGCCTCACTTGATTCCTTTCAGGCTGAGTATTCAGCGATTTCGGCTGAAACACGGGCCAAGCTGCTTTTAATGGTCAATCGCAAACGCCATTACGCCATGGCCCAGGTCAGCCTCGACAATGACCCGCAGCGCTGGATTGTGCTGGACTATAGCCCTGAGACCCGAGTCAAAGGGATTGTGATTCTGATGATTACCGAAGACGGCATTCAGCGCATCCCGATGCCTTTTGATGCGATTATGCAGGACTTAAACAATCCAGTTGGTGCTCTGCGCTTTTTAAGCCAGCAGCTGGCAGACGTCAAACTTGAGCCCATCACGGGTCCTGGTGCCCTGACTTTACATTTAGGCCTGACCGCAACCGACTTAAATCTCTCGATGGCGATGAATACCCGTCCTGGGCCCACCACAGGCTCCTGGCTGCAGGAAGCGGATAAAGCCCTGCGTTCTGAAGTCAGCGGCGCTGATCTCAAGCTGATTTATCCAGAAAAGCGTGAAGTCTTGATCGATGGTGCCAGCGGCCTGCTTAAGCTTGAAAGCTGGCCCAATCCCGCTAAACCAGGGCCACGTGAAGTCAAACTGCTTAAACACGGTGACCTGACTCAAGATGTACCCTACCAGCAGCTGATTCCTGACTTTAAACAACGCCAGATTCAGGATGCGGGCTTTGAGCTGATTACCCCCCAGTTTTACGGCGGCATGCTGGCTGAACTAGAGCCCAAGCAAGTTCCTGCTTTGACTGAATCAAGTTTTAAGCGCGTCCTTCAGGCTGCGCGTATTCGTTATCGCGAAACGCTCAGCCAGCAGCCTGAACTTGTCAGAGCCTACCGCGACGAACAGCTGCAACCAGCTTACAAAAACTTTATCTCCCAAAATTCTGGTCAGCGTATGAGCTTTGAACAGTTTCTAGCAGCGGTAACAGCTGAACTTGAACATGCACCCGGAACCGTTGCTTTGCCAGGTGTTGAAGCCCATCTCGAAAAATTAGAGTCTGAGTTGCGGCCTGCGCTGGCGATGTTGCCTACTGACAAAGCCCAAAAACTAGCGGAAATCTACGGCCAGGGCCGTTTGATTTTAGTCGATGCCTGGAGCCTTGAAATGCTTCAGGCAATTGCTGCCCTTTAGCTGTTTTAGGTCATGCAAGTTGTGCCTTATGCTCTACAACTTAAAGTAGATAGTGGAAGCGTCAGATTATTTTGCTGCCTGCTGCTTACGGTTGGGTTTCTAGCTTTACGTTTGGTTTAAATCACCTGTTTTTCTTCGCTGGCCCCCCCCCTGGGGCTGTTGTGGATGCATATGTTAAACTGGTTCACGACAACAGTGCCGATCGGATACAAGCATGACAGAACTGCGTGTGCTCCATGAAGATGCTGACGCCTTCCTCGAAGACGAGGTGCGTCGTCATGTCACCATCACCACCGTCGATAAGGTCTTAGATACCCTTAACAACTGGGGACGCCGCTCCTCGATCTGGCCGATGCAGTTTGGCTTGGCCTGCTGCGCCATCGAGATGATCTGTACCGCCAGCTCGCGCTTTGATATTTCGCGCTTTGGCGCTGAGCTGTTTCGCGCTTCACCTCGTCAGGCTGACCTGATGATTGTCTCAGGTACGGTTACCAAACGCATGGTGCCGATGATTGTGCGCCTTTATAACCAGATGCCTGAGCCGAAATACGTGCTTTCAATGGGAGCCTGTTCGACAGGCGGTGGCCCGTTTAAAGAAGGCTATAACGTGGTGTCGGGGATTGACGAGTTTGTGCCGGTTGATGTCTATGTGACAGGCTGTCCGCCAACGCCTCAGGCTCTGTTGTCAGCTCTGATTGAGCTCCAGAAAAAAATTGACAAGCAGCATCATAAAACCTCGCGCTGGTATCGTAAAGACCTCAGCGATGAGCGCGCTGTACCCTTGCTGGGGCCAGATTTAGTGGACCCGCGCCAGATTGAGCAGATCAAAAAATCGACCCAGCGCAGTGCTGAAGCGACTAAATTGCCTGAGTTTTTTCCGGCTTTTGCGGTCTATGAGCCCGAGCCCGAAGAAGAGCCTGCTGAAGACGCCAAACCCGCTGCTAAAAAGAAGAAAAAAGCAGATCCACCGCTTATCAACAGCAGCATGCAAACCCTGCTAGATAAGTTTTCTGACATCAAAGTCACTACCAGCAGCACGCTGTTAGTACCCGCTGATCAATTACATCGCGTGGTCTGGCAGATTAAAGAGCATGGCTTAGACTATCTTGCCAATCTGACCGCTGTTGACTTTGAAGATTGTCTGGAAGTGGTTTATCTCTTTACCAGTTCCCAAAAAACAGAGTCTGAAGTCCCGCCTGTTACATTAGCTGTGCGGGTTGCCAAAGAGGCACCTCATGTCCCATCGTTGACGCCATTTTGGCCGGGGGCTGACTTTCAGGAGCGCGAAGCTTATGACATGATGGGCGTGCGCTTTGACGGCCATCCTAATGTGCGCCGGATTCTGCTCTGGGACGGCTTTGCCGGACACCCGCTGCGCAAAGACTATCTTGAGCCCTATTACGAAGAACCGCATAAAATCTTTAGCTCCCGCTGGCGCGAAGGCTGGCATAAATTTGCTGAAGGCCGCAATCCTTTTGGTCGCAACGTCAAATATCCAGCTGATTTTGACCCGGATAATTTTGCTTATAACGATGATGACCCGTCTTTAATGGCGCTGGGCGGCATGGATGGTTTTAAAACCGACCTGATGGAAGTCAATATGGGCCCGCAGCATCCCAGTACCCATGGGGTGTTCCGGATGAAAATGGCCTTAGACGGTGAGCGCGTTGTCAGACTCTATCCGATTATGGGTTATCTGCATCGCAACCATGAAAAAATCGGCGAACGTAATTCCTGGATCATGAACTTTCCGTTTACGGATCGCCTCGATTATCTGACTTCGATGTCAAATAATCATGGTTATGCCTTAGCGGTCGAAAAACTGGCGGGCATCACGGTGCCAGAGCGGGCAGAATACCTGCGGATTATTATGACTGAGCTGACCCGTATTGCCAGCCATCTTTGGGCCCAGGGCTTTTTGCTCAATGACTTGGGTGCGTTTTTTACGCCGATGCTTTATGCGGCCCAAGAGCGCGAGCTGATTTTAGACTTGTTTGAAATGGTCAGCGGCGCGCGGATTATGTGTAACTATATGCGCTTTGGTGGTGTGTCAGCTGACTTACCTGATGAGTTTTATAAGCCCTTTAATTACCTGATCTATGAGCGCCTGCCGCGCATGGTCGAAGAGCTTGATAAGTTTATTACCACCAATGAAATTGTCATGGAACGCACCCAGAATCTGGGTGTGATCAGCGCTGAAGAGGCTGTGTCTTATAGTCTTTCGGGCCCGGTGCTGCGCGCTTCGGGGGTGCCTTATGATGTGCGCCGTAATCATCCCTATTCAATTTATGACCGCTTTGACTTTAATGTGATTACCCAGCCCCGTGGGGATGTTTATTCGCGTTATCTGGTGCGTTTGGGTGAGATGTATGAGTCACTCAAGATTCTGCGCCAGGCAATGAAAGATCTGCCCCAAGGGCCGATCATTGATAAAAAGCAGTGGAATATGCGTGTGCCGGCTGGTCAGGCTTATGCAGCCGTTGAAAGCCCCAAAGGCCAACTGGGCTATTACGTGGTCAGCGATGGCAAGTCCAACCCCTACCGTTATCACATCCGCTCAGGCAGCTTTATCAACATCACGGCACTTGAAAAAATGTGCCAGGGTCATCATGTGGCGGACGTAGTGGTGATTTTGGGCAGCCTCGACATTGTGCTTGGGGAGGTTGATCGCTAATGAAAGTCTATGGCGCATCTGTTGTTAAGGGCATGCTCTATACCCTTAAAACCTTCTTTGAGACCTATATCGAGGACTTTAAGCGCATGGGCGGCAAACAGAGCGAACATGTGAATCACGGCCTGCGCTCGTTTGAAGACGGCATTGTCACGGTTCAATATCCTGAAGAACCCATGCCAATTGGCTCAACCTATGAGCGCTTTAGAGTTTTGCCGATGCTGGTTTATGACCCGTTAGCGCCTGGCGAAACCTCTGAAGCCCCGGCCAGTACCCGTGCCGCCCAGGAGTTTAGCGATAAAAACATTCGCTGTACAGCCTGCGGCATCTGCGCTAAGGTCTGCCCGCCCCAGTGTATCTGGATTGTTCAGGAAAGTGATGATAAGGGCAAACCGATTACAGTTCCCAAAGACTTCTTTATTGATACAGCGGTCTGTATGAACTGCGGTCTGTGCGCGGAGTTCTGTCCCTTTGACGCGATTAAAATGGATCATAAATTTGCGCTAAATGTCACTGAGCAGCGCCGTGATAATTATCTTTACGACATGAATAAGCTCTTGGTACCGGCTGAGTATCACGCCGAGATTCACCCCAAAGCCAACGCTGAAGAAGAAGCCGCTCGTAAAGCTGAAGCGGAAGCCAAAGCCGCTAAAGAAGCCGCCAAAAAAGAAGCCGCCGCCAAAAAAGCGGCAGAAGCCAAAGCGGCCCCTGTGGCTGCACCTGCTGACGCTGCCCCCGCAGCGGATTCTGCTGATGCAGCCGGTGGTGAGGATCGTGAAGCGCGAATTGCAGCAGCAAAAGCGCGTGCGGCAGAAGCCAAAGCCAAGCGTGAAGCCGCTAAAGCAGCTGGTGGTGAAGCAGCTGAAGCGCCAGCAGAAAAAGCTGAAGATCCTGACCGTGAGGCTCGAATTGCGGCAGCTAAGGCCCGTGCCGCAGAAGCCAAAGCCAAACGTGAAGCCAATCGAGCTGCAGAAGCTGCTGGGGATTCTGTTACAGCTGAGCCTATTGCCGAAGTGGTAGCTGAATCTGCAGCGCCCGCTGATGATCGCGAAGCGCGGATTGCAGCAGCTAAAGCACGAGCTGCTGAAGCTAAAGCCAAACGCGAAGCGAATCGCGCAGCAGAGGCTGCTGGTGAACAAGTGCTTGAGGGTGCAGAGCCAGTTGAAACCGTAACGCCAGCTTCAGCTCCAGTTATTGATGTGCCTGCTGCAGAAGCCCCAACTGAAGACCGTGAAGCGCGAATGGCTGCTGCCAAAGCCCGTGCGGCAGAGGCTAAAGCCAAACGTGAGGCAAATCGAGCTGCTGAAGCTGCTGGAGAAGTTGTTACCGCTGAACCTGTGAAGTCAGCTGAAAAAGAAATAGACCCTGAGCGTGAAGCTCGGATTGCTGCTGCCAAAGCCAGGGCAGCAGAGGCCAAGGCCAAACGAGAAGCTGAAAAGGCAACGGCTGAAGCGGTTGTTCAGGCTTCTGAAATTGTCCCGGAAAATTTAGTTTTAGAGACCCTTGTTCCAGAAATGGCACCAGAAATGGGGCCTGAAAATGTTGCTGTAAATAAACAAACCGTTGAGACCGTTGAGAGTAGCGTAAACAAACAGGGGCAGACCACTACAAAGGAGTCTGATACCATGTCCGAACAAAATGAAGCTAAAGCCTCTATCCAATCTGGAGCTGAAGAAAGTGAAGCGATCGCCAATAACGATCCGGTCTTTACTGATGCAGCCCCTGCGGGTGAAATTGGCCAACAGCCCGATATTGAGCCCAGTCAGGGTGAGCAGGCAGTTGAATCACCGCCACCGTCTTCTGAGAGAAATCTGACTCCAGATACCACCACGGCTGGGGATGAAAAAGCCGCTCAGCCGAGTGAGCCTGTACCCACCAGCGGCACGGCAGCTGAAGAAAACGTGCCTTTGCCTGCGGCTGGACTTGAGTCACCTGTTGGCGGCGAACACGCTGCTGCCAGCGCTCAGTCTGCTGCTAAAGCAGAAGAGCTCGAGCAAGCTGATACAGATCATGATCAAGCGAAAGCGAGTGATCCCACATGAGTCAGGAACTCGCCTGGAGCACCCTGGGAATCATGGCCCTGTTTGCGGTTGTCTTTTCGACGCTGCCGATTGCAGGAGCCTGGTTTTTCCGGCCGCGTAAAGGCAATACGTCAAAAAATCAGAGTTATGAATGTGGTTTGATCCCCAAAAATAACCCCATGAGCCAGTTGAATATTCAGTATTATCTGTTTGCTCTGGCCTTTCTGATTTTTTCGATTGAAATCCTTTATGTCTATCCTTGGGCCATCAACTTTAAACAGTTGGGTGGTGCGGCTCTGGTCGAGATGTTTATCTTCCTGTCGATTTTGCTGCTGGGCTTAGTTTATGCCTGGCGCAAAGGAGGCCTGGAATGGAAATAATCGAGAACATCTTTATTTCGATTCGTGAACTTGCTCTGGCAGTACCTAAAGCGCTGCTGCCAGAGACCCTTTATCATCAGTTTTCAACTCAGCTGGGGATCTTAATTGGCATCACGGCGATTCTGATTTTTGCG
>CAJYHH010000568.1 GCA_913773825.1 Candidatus Sericytochromatia bacterium
TGTCAGCATGGTTATGCTCTTACTCTAATGGCCCAAAAACAGTTCCGCGAAGCCGAAGCCATTGTCCAGGAGCTTTATGAACAAAGCGGTGACGGGCGTTATCTGCATTTACTCGGCCAAATTGCACTGGACTGTGATCGGCTGGATCTGGCTCGGATTCATTTTCTGGCTGAACAAACCTGTCTAAGCCCTCAGGACAGCTTAAACCGTTCGCTTAATGCTAATGCCCTGGCCTGGATTGCGCTTAAGCAGCAGAATCTCGAAGTAGCGGCTCAATATGCTCGTCTCAGTCTGGATTATGCGGCTAAGACCCATCATTTACCTACTCTGAGTACGGCTTATCACCTGTTAGGCGATGTCTGCAGTGCGCGCCGCGATTGGCCTTTAGCCGCAGAATATTACGAAGCTGCTCAGCTGGTTCTGGCTGAACACGCGCTGCCGCCAGCAAGTTTTGAAAGCCGAGTGCGTGAATTTTTACTCAGCCATCCTGAACTCTATTGCATCAACACTGAAAAGACGCTTTATTAGCCCTTCGTTAGTAAAAACCTTTAGGGTAATTCGGCAATCCGATTGGCCAGAGCCTGCTCTGCTTCTGGATTACCGGCGGCTGCGTAGGCCACAGCGGCCTGGGCAAAAGCCTGGCGGGCCTGAGCAAAATCACTTTGATTCAGGGCAGCTTCGCCTTTTAAAGTCTGAGCCGCTGCTTCAGCGCTAGGATCTTTAACAAATTCAAGCAGCTGCAGAGCTTCTTCAGCGCAGGCCAGGGCATAGCGATGTTGGCCTAAGCTAATGGCACAGGCACCCCGATCTAAGGCGTTACGGACTTTGTCTTCGGGTTCAGTCAGCAGTTCAGCTTCAGTCTGAAAGCTTTTAAGCGCCTGCTGATCATCACCGGCATCGCGCTCTAGTTGGCCCATTCGTTGGAGATAGCGGGGCTGGTAGGTTTCCGCATAGAGTTGATTAAGCAGCTTGCGGGCTTCTGGAAACTGCCGCATCACAATTAAAACTTCACTATAAGCCAGCGCAAAGTCACGCTGAGTCTCTGCATCAGGTGCCAGTTCGATTAAAGATTTCCAGATCGAAGCGGCCAGTTCATATTGACCGGTTTGTAAAGCC
>CAJYHH010000569.1 GCA_913773825.1 Candidatus Sericytochromatia bacterium
GCCAGTTCTCGCAACACCGGCGCCAGTTCAGAGGCTTTGGCAATCGCCTTTTTAAAATTACTGCGCTTAAGCTGTAATAAACGGGTGCCTTCACGGGCTTTAAAACCCGCCATAAACGGCTCACTGAGCATCAGAGGCACTTCGCCAAAGGTTTCGCCAGCACTTAGCACCGTTAGCGGTTCTTGATCGTCTGGGCGTCTAATTTCGACTTCACCTTCGAGCAGAAAAAACAAAATTCCGTTCATATCATTCGCTTTTAAGACCCACTCACCGGGCTCTGAGTGGACAGGCTCAAGTTCAGCCGCAATCGCTGCCAGGGCTGGCGTTTGTAAAGGTTTAAGCAGATGAATTTTACGTAGACGCTTTAACGACTCGTCTTCGCTGAGCTGATCCTGAAGTTTTTTCTTTTGCTGAGCGGGGCGGCGTTTGCCGGTCCAGGGCTGGACCCAGCGGATTTTGCCTAAGGTCATCTGCAGCTGCATCCAGTATTTGCGCCCCAAGCCAATTAAGTCACCCTGGGGCATAACCAGCATGCGGTCAGGAGCAGGTTGGCCTGTGACTAATGGTTCAAAATCAGGCGGCGGCCAATATTTAAAACTGCGGACTAAGCGCTCAGGTTCTTCTGCACTAAAAAACAGCAGTTCACCGTGGCCGGCATCAACAATTAACGTCTCACCGTTAAGCTGACGTCTGGCAAAGACAGGCCTTTGCAGCTTTTGCTCAGGTCCCCAGCTATTAATCAGCTGCTGACTACCTGGTGACCATTCCAGTACACGTGGGGTTTCAGGTTCTGTAATCAAAAAAGTCTGATCCCAGGTGGCCTGAAAATCATTGGGTTCACTTAAACGCAGCCCTTCAGCGGGGCCCCAGCTTTGGTGTAAACGCCCATCGCGACTAAACGAAAAAATTTCACCGCTGCGATCGAGTACCAGCAGGTCGTGAAGCTCACCGTCTTTGCGTCTAAACGTCGCCATCACCGGCTCGTTAAAGCGATGATCCAGATGGCCTAACAGCTCACCGGTTGGGCTCAGCTCATAAACGCCTGCTTCTCTGTCGCAGATCAGCCAGCTGCCTTCAGGCAGCGCCAGCACATGGACTGGATCCTGAATGGTATGGGTATCAGCAGATTTCTGAGTATTATCCTGACTTTTGAGTTCGCTAATCACCTGCAGCCAGGCATCTAAAAAGACAACCTGGCGCACTTGGGGTAAAGCCAGCACGACTTGGCCTGGAATTAACTCATCACAGGGCTCTGCTGACTGATTACGCCGTCTGTTGGCCCATTCTGGATCATCTAACTGAAAGCCGCAGTGCGGGCAAAAGCGCGGATTTTTAAGCCCAAGGGCGCAGATCGGGCAGCAATGACCAGGGCGATAGGGGAGCTGTTTACCGCCAAGATGATAATCTAAGCTGCGCAAGAGCAAATCACGGGTTAAAACCAGGGTCAAGGTGTGTTTACCCAGTACCTCGTCAAGCTGAGCAATGGCCACATAGCGCTTTTCGATATCGTGTTTGAGTTCAGCTGCAGATTCACGTAGACGGCTGATTTCTTTGGGATGATTGCGCAGATTTTGGCCATGCTCCTGATAAAAAGCCTGAGCCAGCATATCGACAATCACTTCAATCGACTCTGGCGGCAAAATAATCGGCGGAGCCTGACGGCAGAGGGTATCAGCTGGATCTTCATGGGCCATGGGCACTTCATAGTCAGTGGTGCGCAGCTTCATCAGTCCGGCAAACTGGGCTTCCTGGCGCAGGCGAGCCAGATGTTCAGCGGTTAAAAACTCAAGTTCTGCAATCCAGTCATCTAATCGACGGGTTGCCCATTTATGCACGGGGTTGCTTTGGCCAATCATTAAAACCGGCCAACCTGCCAGCGGGGGTAATGGGCTGCTTGAGCCTAAGGCTAATTCAGAACTGACTTGAATTAACTCAGGAGTGCTGCCATGGCTCTGGGTAATTAGCAGCAAATGATTGTCATGCCATTCAAGGACATCACTGGGGACCCCTGGATTAAAGCTTAAAGGTGAGCCTGGTAAGTCCAGTTCGCCGCGCAGGCTCAATGTGCTGGTATCTAAACAAACCAGACGTAAAAGTGGCGTCAGAGCCAGCACATAGAGTTTTTCGCCATCTGCTGAAATGCTTAATTGCCCAAGACGGCCTAAATGAGTCGAGATCCATTGAGGTTCGCGACTGCCGGGCTCAATCCAGCCCAGTCGATCACTCTCGCTATCTGTTAGCCAGAGTCGGCCTTTATGGGGGCCAGAGGGTGTAAAACAGAGGTTAATCGCTTTGTGGCTACCGGGCTCGCGGAGTTCAAGCGATGCCAATAACTGAGGTTTTGCGAGTGAAACGAGCGAGAGCTTACCTGCTTCGCGCTCACTGATCGCAACATAATCCCGCCGCGGTGAAATGGCCAGATCGTGGCCAGGTAGAATCTGCAGTCGGGATGACAGGCCCAACATCGGCATATCAAGCGGATCGCGAGTCTGAACCCAACAAGCTTCGTTAGTTAATAACAGACCGGTTTCTTCAGGCACTAAAGTTGCGCGTTCTAAGCTGCCATCAGGCATCAGATAAAACACAGTTGGGCGCTGGGCATCCGGGTCAAAACCGGTTTTAAGCATCAGGCTGCCGAGTTCGCGGCCCTGGCTGTAATCCTGAAGCATTAAATGTCCGTCACTGAGGCTGCACCAGACACCGATAAACCGTCTTAACGCGCGTTGCCAGGCCTGTTCACGGGCCGCAAGAGCCTGGTTGAGCTGGCGCAGTTCGAGTACTTGATGATCGAGCAATAAGTGCTGAAGCGATTCATCTGCGTCACTCAGAACGGGCATGGTTCTGGGCCCTATCATGTGATTACCCTGCAATGACCAAGTTGGGCTCATCATAACATAGCCCTGAACATTAGGCTCTTGGGCTTAGCCTCAAGACGGTTTCGTAAGTTGTTTAGAGCTGATGAGATAAAAAATAAATAAAAGATCCTGTAAGTTTTAGAAAATAACTCTGATTTTCTAAATTTATGCTTAAAGTTCTAAACTCAAACTTCTAACTTTGATTCGTTCAGGCTACAATAGAAGCTAATCTGTCGGGACTGTTAGACAAGACAGAGTTTAACAGCGATCCAGACAGACTTATTCTGTTTTTGATTTCCGGATTTCCGGATTATTTGTTATTTTTACGGCGCTTTCTTTAAAAGATTAAAAAGTTAAGACATTTGTCTGCTATAAAACACTAATATGCCCATTTCTGAACAAACCAAGTTTTTAATCGAACAGATTTTTGGACCCGGGACTTCCCGTCACGGCTTTCAGTACTACCGTCAGAATCGTGTCGAAGTGCTTGGCGTTGATGCCAGCACCCCGATTCTTGTCATTGAAGCTCTGGTGCAGGGAAATCATCGTCCAGACCCTTATAAAACCCGCTTATTTATTGACCCTGAGCTGCCTGATGAGCTAAGTGGCGTCTGTGAATGCCAGGTCAATCGCGATTGTAAACACTGTGCAGCTTTAGCTTATGCTTATTTTGACAGTCAGAGTAAACCACGTGCTGAAATGGAAATTCAGACCTGGCTAAACCGGATTGGCCAGCAGCAGCGGGCTTCAGTTGTTGACCCCGATACAGATATTGTGCTGTATCTTTTATCTTTGCCCGTTCGCTCTCTTGAGCCTGAAGTGAGACTTTTGCGCACCCGCCCACTTAAAAGCGGAGGCTTAGCCAAAGGCAGTCGCGTGACTTTAGAAAGTCTGGCTGAGCCTTTTTCTGGCATTAGCCCAGAAGACCATGAAATCGCTGGCTTGCTGCTCAGCAGCCGCATGGAGCGCTATAGCGATGAGCCAGTGCCGGCGGTGATTCCTGGCGGACGTGGCGGCCGATTAGCCCTGGAGCAGATGCTTAAAAGTGGTCGCTGCCGACTGGATCATAAAGACGGCTTGCTGCTGCAGTCAGGTCCAGAGCGTGAGCTTGAATTGTTCTGGGAGCAGGGGCCCAAAGGCTGGCAAATGAATGTGCGTACCGAGCCTGCTTTTACACGGCTGTTTAAGCTTGAAGATTTCTGGTATTTTGATAGTCGCAGCCAGTGTATTGGCAAATTGAGCAGTGAATTGCCGAATGAGTTGATTGCTGAGCTGTTAGACGCGCCCGTCATTCCTTCTCATTTGCTTGAAAACGTCACCCGCCAGCTTGTAGATTTATTACCCCATGTGCCTGTTCCTTTGCCAGAAGGCATGGAGCTTGAAATTGAAGAAATTCATGACAGTCTGCCTGCTCCGCACTTAACTCTGCGCAGTCAGGATGTGCCTGATGGCGATCAGGTTTATAAACAGCATTTAGTTCAGCTTGAGTTTGCCTATGAAGAAGTATATATCAGCCCCACTTCTGATTCATCCTTTGTTCAACTTGAGCAAGACGGACAGATTTATCGCCTGCGGCGCAATTTGACTGCTGAAAATGAGTATCAGAGTGCTCTCACTGAAACGGGTTTACAAGCGCTGCCGGTGGGCTTAATTGCTGAATCCGGTGCTTTTTATGATTTGCCAGGACTAGACGACCAGGCCCAGGCGATGAGTTGGGATCGCTGGTTACGTGATGCTTTGCCGACTTTAGAAGACGCCGGCTGGGAAATTCATATTGCCAGTGATTTTGCCTTAGGAATTTATGAAAGCAGTGATTGGCAGGCCAGCCTGACGCCGACAGATGACGAGCAGCGCTGGTTTGACTTAAGTATGGGAATTGAATTAGAGGGCCGTCACGTCAATCTTTTGCCCTTGTTGATGGGTCTGCTACAACAATGGCCAGACCCACGCCAGTTACAGCAGCAGCTAAATGAAGAAAGCAGCATGCTTTTGCCTTTAGGCAATGATCAGTGGCTGCGGGCACCCAGTGAGCGCCTGCGCGGCATTGTGTCGACTTTGCTTGAGCTTTATGACCGTCAGTCTTTAAATCAAAAAGGTGATTTAGAACTTAGCTGGTATGAAAGTCTACATTTAGATTCTTTGTTAGACACAGCCGGTTTAAGCTGGAAAGGTGCTGATAAACTAATTGCGATGAGCAGTAAGCTCAGGCATTTTGCGGGTTTAACCCATGTTGAGCCTGCCCTGGGTTTTGAGGCGACATTACGCCCTTATCAGCAGGAAGGACTCAACTGGCTGCAGTTTTTACGGGAGTTTGGCTTTCAGGGCATTTTGGCTGATGATATGGGCTTGGGTAAAACTATTCAGGCTTTGGCGCATTTGTTGATAGAAAAACAATCTGGTCGCTCCAATGGACCTTCGTTGATTGTTGTTCCAACAAGCTTAGTCGGCAACTGGCGGCGTGAAGCGGCTCGTTTTACACCTGATCTAAGCGTGTTAGTGTTACACGGTATCGATCGTGAAGAAGACTTTGAGTCAATTGCTGAACATGATTTAGTGATTACAACTTATGCTTTGGTTCGTTTAGATTTAGAAGAGCATCTCAAACATACTTATCACTGCGTTATTTTAGATGAAGCCCAGAATATCAAAAATCCGATGTCTAAAACCGCTCAGGCCGTATTTCAGCTCCAGGCTGAACAGCGTTTAGCCCTAAGCGGCACGCCCATGGAAAAT
>CAJYHH010000570.1 GCA_913773825.1 Candidatus Sericytochromatia bacterium
TAGTTTAAGCTTGTAAGCTAAAAAGAGCTTGAGCGTGTTTTAGGGGGAGTGATGATGCCAAGAATTTTGTTCTTTGTCGGTAAAGGTGGGGTGGGTAAAACCACGGTTTCTTCGGCAACAGCCTGGCGCTGTGCCCAGGCGGGTCATCGTACCTTGCTGATGTCGCTGGACGCGGCTCATTCACTGGCTGATGCCTTTGATTTAGATGTCGCTTTAATGGATAAAAACAAAGGCCGGCCGGTCTCAGTGGCAGATAATCTCTGGATTCAGGAGATTGATGTTCAGGACGCGATTAAAGACAACTGGGATTCAATTTATAACTACATCACCAGTTTGATGCAGACAACCGGCTTAGGCGAAGTTGTCGCGGAAGAACTGGCGATTTTTCCAGGCATGGAAGAAGTTGTGGGTTTGCTGTATATCAACGGCTATTATCAGCAAAATGCCTATGATGTGATTATTTTGGACTGTGCCCCAACCGGAGAGTCTCTTCGCTTTTTAAGCGTGCCCAGCACCCTTGACTGGTATATGCGCAAAGTCTTTAAGCTGGAGCGCGGCTTGTTTAAACTGGCTCGTCCCTTAGTTAAAAGCCTGGCTTCAGATATCCCGCTGCCGGGTGATGAAATATTTGCTTCTATTGAGCGCTTCTTTGAGAAGTTTAAAGGGGTTGATGAAATTTTACGTGACCCCGCTGTTACCACCGTACGCTTAGTGACCAATGCTGAAAAAATGGTCGTAAAAGAAAGCCAGCGGGCTTTTATGTATTTTTCGATGTTTGGCCTGACGGTTGATGCGGTGGTGATTAATCGTCTATTACCAGACTCGGTCAGCGACCCCTATATGCAGCAGTGGAAAAACCTGCAGCAGGCTCATAGCGAAGAAATTATCAGCTATTTTGATCCAGTGCCGACTTTTAAGCTGCCGCTGTTTCAGCAAGAAGTAGTGGGCCTTGAGCGTTTAACTGAATTAGGCGGGGCGCTGTATGGCGAATCTGATCCGGCTAAAGTTTTGCATGAGACAGTGCCGTATAAATTTTCCAAAACCGATGATGAAGCTTATGTGGCGCTCAGGATGCCCTTTGTAGAGATTAAAAATATCGGGCTTTATCGCGATGAAGAGCAGTTAATTGTGCGAGTTGCTAACTTTAAGCGTCATATTACCCTGCCTCGTGCGTTTAAAGGCCTGCAGCCAGTACGCGCTACATATAAAGACGATTATCTGCAGGTTCATTTTGAATAGCTAATTGAATAGCTAATCGGCAGCTGCCGTTAGGTCCTTCAGATACTCAGGCGAGCCCTTGTCTGGCAAATGCAACGAGGGCTAAAAATCTGCTTGTCCTGAGCAAGCCGCAATTTGACTGAGCTTAAACGCCTGGCTGAATAAAGGTTCAGGCTTGAAGCGCGATTCATACGCTATAATGGCTGCAAATCACTTCAAATGGGCTTACCATGAGCAAAAACGAGAGCAAAAACTGGCTCAATGAATTTAAGGATCAGCAGGTTCTGTTAACGGCGTATCTTGAGTGTCTGTTGATTGACCGCGAGCGCCTGGATACGATTCTGAGAGAGCGCAAGGCTTATGAACACGCGCGCGTAACCGCGATTAAACTGCTTGAACATCTGACGCTACATCCCTTTATTGCTCGGCTGCAGCCTGGTGCTCCACCGGATCAACTTAATCCTTATGAGCTGGCTGTTCATCTGGACTATGTTCAGCGTGAACTCGCTTTGCTGGCTTCTGGCGGTCCAGAATTTGCTTTTTTTGGCAGTCTGCAGCAGGAGCTGGCTTATTTATTGCCCAAGCTTTGGCAGCCGCCCGAAGATCAGGATCAAGCACTTAAAGCGCTTAAAGATCGCATTGTGAAATACGCCCGTTTATTTGGCAATCAGACTTTGATTGATGAAGTGCTCTTTGCCAGCAAAGAAGCCCGCGGCAGTTATGAAACCCTGCTGAAAGGAATTGATACGTCTCTCGCTAAAGCCTGGCCCAATCAGGTGGGACTATTAGTCAGCCAGGATCAGGCGATGCGTCAGTTTATTCTGCATGTGGCCGAAGTGCCTGGTTTTGAATGGCGGAGTTATGACAATAGCCGTGATGCGGTTCAAGCTGTGGCGTATCAGGATCCAAGCCTGATTCTGGTGACTTTAGATCAGCCGCGCAGCGCCATTGAAAAACTGATGGCTGCTTTCCCTGAATCCCAGGTGATTGCGATTGTCGAAGAATTTGCCAGACTAGACGATTCAGCATTGCCCCCAGATATTGATCATGTGATTGAAAAACGCTGGCTGCCGCGCTTTTTACCCGGCGTGGTGCATAAACAGCTATTGCAGCGCTGGCGGCATACTCATCAGCGCAAACATGATTACCTAACGGGGATTCCGACTCTAAG
>CAJYHH010000571.1 GCA_913773825.1 Candidatus Sericytochromatia bacterium
GATTTGATTTAAGCGAAGAAGATGCGCGTCTGTTAGATATAAAGTCTGAGCAGGATATTTTTGTTCTGGTCTTGTGTACGGTTCCAGAGGATCCCATGGAGATGACAGCCAATCTGCTCGGGCCTCTGGTGTTTAATCGCGAAAGTAATCAAGGGCGGCAACTGATTCTTGAACGGCAGCGTTTTCCTGTCCGGTATCCGATTTTTCAGGACTTAACGGAAGGGGACGCTCAATAATGTTGGTCTTGACTCGCAAACTCAATGAGAGCATCATCATCAACGAGACCATTGAAGTAATGGTACTTGAAATTCGCGAAAACCACGTCAAGCTTGGCATTAAAGCGCCTCGTGATGTAACCGTCCATCGCCAGGAAGTTTTTGAAGAAATCCGCGCTGAAAACCTTCGTGCTCGTGCTTCACAGCCACCCAGTCTAGATTCAGCTGCTGAAGCTGCGCGTTCACTGCGCAAACGGGGTTTTAAAACCAAGCCCGAAGACAAAAAATCATGAGACGCTTGCTGGCGCTCGCGCTTTGCGGGACGCTGGCCCTGACGTCACCCGTCCGGGCTCAGGAGATCATTCGCCGCAACCCTGTATTGGGTTTAGTACCCGTGCTACAGAATGACGTGATTGAACCGGTCTGCAGCGCGGCGATGTATCAGACTTTGATCAGACAACCTGATTATTATATTTTGCCTGATTGGTATATGCTTGAGCGGCTTGAGCAGAATCCTGCGCGTTGGCAAAGTGACTGGGTTGCTCTGTTCGGGCAGCTTAAAGAAGCTGAGTATGCCATGTTGACGCGTTTAGAAGCATCCGCTGAAGGCCCTCGACTGGTTGGCATTTTGTTAAAGTCAGCGAATCCACCTCAAGTGATTCGCGCTGAAGTTTTAGACACGGATCCAGGTCGCCTCAGCGCAGACTGCGAAAAAATCGCGCGTCGTTTATTAGGTCATACAGAGCGAGAAAACTTTCAAAATCCCGCTTTGTCCGCAACTTTATCTGTCTTGGTTCCAGGGGCCGGCCATCTGTATCGCGGGGGTGCAGACGGTATTTTAATGGGCGTTGGCTTTTTAGGCGCTTATCTGACCATGGCTTATTTAGGCTTTAGCGATGCTGCCCCCCAGCTCAGCCGTTCCCAATGGGGCGGCCTGCTGGTCTTGCTGACGCTGGTTGATGTGGTAACAGCTTACTTTTTAGCGGAGCAGAAATAGCAGCAGAGGGCTGTGGGATAATAGGTCAGAAATGAAGACAGGCCGTGTTACAAAGCATCTTTGCTTGGACACGGCCCAAAGCCTTTATGGCTTAAATCGCCTGCTGCTTATGAGTTAAACAAAATTTCCGGCTCAAAGCGCATCATCAGGAAAAACTCTGTCCAGGAAGCATTAAACTGTGAGCGCGTATCGCTGCCAAAATGAAACTGCTGGCGAATGCCCAGTTCACCGCCTAAATAGGGCAAAAATCGGCCATAAAAGCTGCCGGTGGCGTGCACAATTGTCAGATTATTTGGAAAAGCAGCATTGGCAGTTGAGCTGCTAACCGGTGTAAACGGATAAGCTGCTAAATTGAGAAACAAAAACAGCGGAAAAGGCAGGGTGTCGTCAAAGCGCACGGCTAGTAATCCGCCTAATCCAAACCCCATACGGTTTTGAGAACCGTGATAATAAATAGTATCGTCACTGGGATTGCGATCATTGACGTTAAACTGGCTCGACATCCCCAAATAAGGCGCAAGCTCAATTCTGTCTTCGACTAATTGAAAAAAATAGCCAAGACCCAGATCAAGAAAATGAGTGGAGCGGGTAAATTTTTCGCTGGTGCGTTGATTGGTTACGGGCTGCAAAGAATAGGTGTAGTCCATAAACAAAAAAGCGTGCTCTAGTGGGCCACCGTATGAGCCAACACGATACATGCCGCCAATACGCGGTTGATGAAAAATCACCCCGCCAGCGGTAATCGATTCAAGTGAAGTATTGGGTAGGGTCAGCTTTTCGCTAAATAAATCAATCTGATAGCCGATCCGGCCATAAGATTTCATTACGGCTTGGTGAATGCCATCGCCAATATTGGTGGTGGTATCTGTGGCATTTGGCTTGGGAGCATCAGGGGCAGGCTCATTCTGGGCCAGAGCGGGACTAAGCAGCGTCATGGTCAGAAATGCGGTCGTGCAGAGAGTCTTGAGCTTAAACATGCGACCATCCAGAAGGATTAATGATTCTGAGAATATTTTCAGCGTACCATGGCAAGACCGAAAGAACGAATTTACTCATCCATAGCCCTATGAATCAGTTGGATTAATACGTGCCCTAACCTATACGCTTTTTAGCGTTTTGGCTCAAAGTGAGTATACTTAAGAGAATATTTCTGAACTTGTCTGTTGCTTCTGTGGAGGTCATCCATGAAACGTAAAAATTTGTCGTTATTAGTAGCATTAACCATTGCACAGGCTTGTGTGGCCAGTGTTCAGAATCATTCTGTCTCTGCCCAGAGCTCTTATCAGTCATTAAGTGTTTCTTCAATCCTGACTGCTGCCGCTGTACCTGCTCAAGCAGATGCTGGCAAATATGAAAATCTACTTAAAACCATTGCCTGCCCGGCAGATCAGAAACAGTACGGAAATTTTGCTGATACAGGGCATTTTGAGGCGCTCAATTATTGTGGTCACAGTGCGCCTGCCGGTTACTGGGTCTGGGTCAGTCCTAACTGGTATATTTGGGGCGGGCTTAAAAGTTCTCATAAACCGGCTGAGAAACCGGCTGATACAAGTAATATTCCCACTCAGGCCCGCGTGGGGGGTAAATACAAAGATTTGCTTCAGCGCTTTGACTGCCCAGCTAAGCGCGCTGAAGAAAAGACTAAATACGGGCGCTTTGCTGATACAGGTTTTTTTGAGGCCACAACGTATTGTGGTCAGCGTTTTCCGGCTGCTCACTGGGTTTATGTGGCACCCAACTGGTATCTCTGGAAAACCAAAGATTTAAACGCAATTGGCTATCAGGTCAGCACTCGCGATCTGCAGCTCAAACAGCAGAGGCTGACCCTGCGTTTTGAACATCATAAATCCCATCGTGCCTGGGCCGAAACCAGCCTCAATCAGCTGGTTGCCACGCTTAAAAACATTGAAGAGATGACCGGGATTCCTTATCCCGGTGTGAACCCTTATACCCTTGTTGAAGACCCTAAACTCCCCTTACTGGGACGGGCGGGCCCTGGCGGCATGGAGCTGATTTCGCCGCCTAAAGGCACGCCGTGGACGATTTTACATGAGGCTGTTCATATCTGGAATGCGGGTTATGAACCAAATTGGGTGGTCGAAGGCCATGCCAATTATTTTTCCTATCTGTTAATGGAAAAACTCAAATATCCCTTTATTGGTGACGAGACCTATCCTGAATATATTCGCGAATGGCGTGAAATTCAGGGTAAAGCAGATGATTACCCGCTAGACAACAACTACCATAAACTCCCCCAGGGCAAAGCCATGGCCTGGTGGGCTATGATTCATGAGCTTTATGGACCTGCGTTTACGATCAAAACATTTAAAGTCCTACATGATGAAAAAAATTTAGGCACAGCGCGAATGGCCCAGCTTTTACGTGAAGTGTCTGGTAAAGATCCCGCTCCTTTACTTGATGGCTGGGTTCGAGCAGGCAGCTATAAAGTCAAGCGCAGCCAGGATTTTGGGCTGCTTAAATTTCCGCTGGCAAAAGCCTGGCCTTAATTTCTGCTAGTGTCTGCTGCTTTGGCCTTTGGCCAGCAGTTGCCAGGCATTGGCCAGACGCAGGCTAAATCCCTGCAGCAGCTTCCAGCTCCAGCTGGGATGCAGTTGAAAAATCATCTGAAATTGTTCACGATTCAGTGCTAGGGTCTGGGTGTCCTCAAGAGCAGTAACGGTTGCGGAGCGGGCCTGTCCTTCTAATACCGCCATTTCGCCGACTAAATCACCCGCATAACACTGCCCCAGTGATGTGCTTTGACGCGTAATGTCTACGCTGCCTTGCAGCAGTAAAAACAGTTCGTCTTCATCTTCTCCTTCTAGACAAAGCGTTTGACCTTCTGCAAAAGTCCGGCCAAAGCGTTGAATCACATCTTGATTAAGGCCATCAAGACTCCCAAAGGCCAGCTGGTAAAGCGACAGTTGGGTCTCCTGACTCAGGCTAAGCGGTGCTGTGTTGAGTTGCAGGGGGACTGTTCCGTTAGGTTCTTTA
>CAJYHH010000572.1 GCA_913773825.1 Candidatus Sericytochromatia bacterium
GCTGTCTTCAACCTCATGGTGGCGCTCTGCAGCATTTAAAGCCAGCTGCAGCGGACAATCTGGCCCACAGCCGGAAGGATGTAAAGTCTGATGAACCGGACTTCCGAGCAGGTCTTGCGCAGCTAAGCCCAATAATTGAGCCCCAGCAGGATTTATAAAGCTAAAACAGCCCTGCGCATCCATGCCAAAAATGCCTTCACCTGCAGCGTTTAAAATTCGCTCTAAATCAGCCTGATGACGGCTACGCTCATCCTGCAAGGCCAGAGCATGGGCCTTTCGCTCAAGCTCCAGCAGACGTTCACCCTGCTGCTGAACCTCGGCATTTTTAAGATAGAGGTCAACAAAAACCATCACTTTAGAGCGCAAAATCTCTGGCACCATTGGTTTCCAGAGGTAATCCACAGCCCCCAGAGCATAGCCCTGAAACATCTGCAGCTCACTTGCTGTACTGGCTGTCATAAAGATAATCGGAATAGACGCGGATTTTTTACGGGCGCGCAGCATAGAGGCAACTTCAAAGCCGCTCATATCAGGCATATGAACATCCAGCATAATCAGAGCAAAATCACGTTTGAGCACCTGGCGCAGGGCTTCAGAGCCAGAGCCACAGCAAACCAGCTCCAGATCCAAATCCGACAAAACCGCTTCCAGAGCGAGTAAATTCTCGGCATGGTCATCAACCAGCAGCAAACTCGGCTTTGAAATAACCTGTCGATTTGGGGTCAATTCATTCATTTTGCTACCCATCATGCAAATCTAAGCAAACGTCCAAGCAGCTATTCAAACCGTGATCTCAGCACCTAAGCTAGGCATAGATTACTACATTCTAATCTATTACCAAACCCTCTGTGATGACAATATCAAAGGACTTGAGACATTGATCAAAGCTAAAACGCCACAAAAAAGACAGCTGTCGCATCGATTGAGAGGCTGAGCTTTAGAGAAGGCTCATAAGTAAAAAGACCCAAAGTCGAGATAATGCCAGCATTGCCTGGAAAGGCCCAGATCACGCATGTTAAGATCCCCCTACGCACAGCCGCTAGAGTGAGGGGGTCTAAATGCCGCCAATTTTAAAAAATCTCGCTGAGGCCTTGCTGCTCTTCCCACTCTTCTGGGGCAGCGTGGCGTTTGTCGGCTGGCTGATTCGACACCAGCAAATCTGGATCGATATTGGTTTTGTCTCACTGGGTATTGGTCTGATCGGCATGTTTATTGCTTTTTTAATCTGGGGACTGCGGATGTTTCACCCACGCTTTGATCCACCTGAAATACCCTGGCGTGTCCCCGCACTGGCAATGCTGGATATTGTCGCTGTAGCCGCTTATTTTATCATCGCTTTAAATCTGCCGATCTGGACGCTGATTACAATCGAAAATACAGGCAGTCAGCCTGTTACAGCCCTAGAAGTGGCCTGTCTTGAAGAAGAGCATCTTAAAGCCGTCTTAGAGCCCCGTCAGATGTATCGGATTCGCTGTATCGCAGAGCACGAAGGTGAACTGCAAATCAGCTGGATTAGCCAGAACAAACCGCATGTTGTTCAGCTGGGAAAACTAAATCCGGATAGCCCTCAGCGCTTGTTATTTCAGATTGACGAACAAGGCG
>CAJYHH010000573.1 GCA_913773825.1 Candidatus Sericytochromatia bacterium
CCCATCAATAGACCTAAGCTCAGAATGGTAAGCTGTTGGTGGCGCAAAGAAGGCTGTTTACCCGGTTGCCAAAGATCAACGACTAGCCACATGCCAAACACAACCAGCAGCAAGCTATAGAGTTCTGAGCGCATGGTCAGAGCATTGTAGAGCAAGCCTGACTGTAGACCCAGTAGGGGCAACGCAAAGAGCCAAAGCAGAGGCACAGCAGGAAAGAGTCGCCAGAGCAGGCCCGCCATCAGGATCAGCAAAAGCCAGGTTGCCAGAGCATGAGCGCTGCGCAGTTGATCTGTCAGTTCGGCAAAGCCCAACATAGGTTGGGGAGAAACTGCCAGATCGGCTAATGATGCCGTTGAGCTCAGACCTGTAAGATGCATCAGGCTCGCTTCGGTCGCTTGCAGCATGGCCATGACGTATTTAGGATGATCGAGATGTGCTGGAGGATGTCCACTGTTGATCAGCAGGGCATCCTGGGTCGCGGAACTGTCCATATCCCAGATAAAATCAAAGGGAAATTCATGCGCAAGCGTCTGATAATGCCAGAACATCCCCAATGCCATGAGCAGCGTTAGCAGGCAGATAAAGACCCGCGAGCGGCTCATTGGGATGCCTGAATGCCTGCAGCCAGCTGTTGAATAAAAAATTCTACGGCCGGATCACTGAGATCTTGATGCAGTCCGATCATAAAGCCGCGGGTATGGGCAAAATCTGCCATTGTCAGCTGGTCTGAACCGTCTGCTGCCACACAGCGTCCGTTGAGGCTTTCCCAGACGGGCTGACGAGCAAAATTCCCCGCAATCAGAGGACGTGTAAAAATGCCTTTGGATTTAAGATAAGTCTGTAAAGTGATCGGATCAAGACTGGATTCTGCTTGAACCACAATAGACAAGCCAAAAGGAGAGGCTTCGTGATCTGGCAGAGTTTGCTGCAGCTGTAGCTGCTCGCCCCAGCGGGATGTAATGTTATCGCGCCAATAGCTAAAGATCTGTTTGCGACGTTTAATCCAGGCGTCCAGACGGCGTAACTGACACAGGCCAATAGCCGCATGCATTTCGGTTGGGCGCAAATTATAGCCTGTTTCAACAAAGATCCAGCCGCCATTAAGGCCGGGAAAACGCGATTGCCATTCAGCTTCGTCGCTGCGACCCCGTATCCAGCCATGAGCGCGCTGAGAAATCAGATAGTCCTGCCAGCGCTCAGGATTTTGCATGCTGACCATGCCACCTTCGATGGTTGTCAGATGGTGAGACAAGAAAAAACTGAAGCTGGATAAATCGCCAAAATTGCCGACTTTAATGCCGCCGACAGTGGCCCCATGAGCTTCACAACAGTCTTCTAACACCACAAGATGATGCTTTTGGGCCAGAGCCATTATTTCACGCATCGGGCAGGGATTGCCAAGCACATGGATCACAACAATACCGCGAGTTTTAGGCGTTATGGCCTGTTCCATGGCTTCAAGACTCATGTTGAGTGTTAAAGGATCAATATCGACAAGAACCGGTATCGCACCCATTTGTACAATCGGAAAAACGGATGTGGACCAGCAGATCGCCGGTACCAGAACTTCGTCACCAGCCTGGATCGGATGAGGGCTTAAGCGCGATGCCAGAGCTGCCATTGCAACAAGGTTGGCTGATGAGCCAGAATTAACCATGATGGATGCTGGCGAGTGGTTCCAATGACTCCAAGCCTGTTCAAAAGCTTTGACCTTGCCAGCCATGGTGACTTGACCGCCAAGCAAAACATCAACAGCAGCTGAAAGTTCCTCAGCTTCAAATGTAGAGCGAATCAAGTCAAAGTCGCCTGGCTGACTGTGCTGACGCTGTAATTCGCCATAAGCACTTACTTTTTCTAAAATTTCACGTTTCAGGGTCTCTGATTGTTCAGCAAATTCCTTTGTTAAATCCGTCATGGTTTATCCTCTTTGATCAACGAGCCGGTTCCTGTAACGGCTCGTGATGGGCGACGTTGCCAGTTATTACCAATTTTGAGCTCATTGCCATACAGTTTCAAAAAAGCGAGGCCTGTTTCAATGCTGGGCGAACCTTTTTCAGGGCCAATACGCTGACCTTCGATGGTCGGGAATTCTGCAATTTTAAGGCCAAGCTTAAGAGCTCGGATTGTGCTTTGATATTCGATTGTGTAGCCAGCGCCGTCAGGTGAAAGCTGCTCCCAGGCCTGGCGGGTAATGGCCCGGTACCCATTGATGCTATCCGTTACGTATTGACCGCTCCGGTTCCAGCGGGTATTGACCATCCAGTTAAAGCTTAAATTGGCCCATTTGCGTATCGGCAGGAGCTTTCCATCTTCTTCGTTTTGGGCGCCTTTGACCATGCGTGTGCCGATCACCAGATCATTACCTGCTTCAAGCAGGGGGCGAAATTTAGGAATGTCAGCGGGATCTTCATTACCATCGGGGCTATAAAATAAAATCGCATCCCCTTTTGCTTGAGCAAAAGCCATACGAAAGGCTTCGCCCCGGCCTTTCGAAGCTTGCTGCAGGACACGAAAATTCTTTTGTTGATAAAACTCCAGGGTGCCATCAGTTGATCCCCCGTCAACTGCAAAAGCTTCATCTACAGCATCAAAGGGAATCTTGTCAAAGAGGGCCTGAAGGCCGGGTAACTCGTTCCAGGTCAGTAGGACCAGCGAAATTTTCATGTCAGATCTCCAGAATCAGAAGCTGCGCCAGGGCCTTGTGTGCGATACCAGTTAAGGGTACGAATCAGGCCTTCACGTAAAGTTGTACGAGCTCGCCAGTCCAACTCTTTTTCTGCGCGCTTGGTATCGCAACTGCGACGGGGTTGGCCGTTTGGTTTAGAAGTATCAAAGACAAGCTCTGGCTTGCGACCTGAGACCTCTATCAAAATATGAACAAGCTCACCGATTGTAATTTCTTCATCAGCCCCAATGTTGATCGCTTCTGGACCACGGGCTTTTTCAGCCACAGCGAGTAAGCCATCAGCAAAATCTTCGACATACAAAAACGAACGTGAAGCTGAGCCATCACCCCAGACAATTAGGGGATCCATGCCATTTTCAAGCTTATGAATCAAACCCGCAATGACATGGCTGGTGGCAGGATCATAGTCATCGCGGGGGCCATAAGCATTAAAGGGGCGTGCACACACAATATCCATACCAAACTCTTCGGTATAGGCACTGGCTAGGTATTCTTGCATGCGTTTGGACCAACCATAACCTGCGTTGGTGGGTTCGGGACTATCTTTAAATCCTTCACTTTCAGGAGTTGGAATACTGCAGTCGCGAGGATAGACACAGGCTGAGCTGGTCACCAGCACACGTCCAGTGCCAGCTTCACGGCAAGCATCAAGGACATTTAGAAAAGGCCTGATATTATCTCGAAACAGAGATCCGGGATGGGTTCGGTTATATTCGATTCCGCCAACAACAGCTGCAAGATTAAGCACAATTTCTTGATTGTCTACACAGCGGCGGGCATGTTCAGGATCGCTGAGATCGCCTGTTAAAATTTCAATGTGATCTGCGATCGGAGCTAAAAATCTTAGCTTTGTTGCCTCACGGCTGGCTGTGCTTCTTACCTGTGCGCCCATACCTAAAAGCTGCTCAACAACAAAGCTGCCAATAAAACCATTGCCACCGGTTACAAGCACGCGACGACCTTGCCAGAACGAATGAGGGTTCATCTTACATGATCACTTTCAATTTTATCTTCAGCATCAATTGAAAAAGATCGAAACGCTTTATCTGCTACAACGTCGAGTCCGTAATGAGTGGGATTGAGACCAACAGCCTCAAGATCTGCTGAGAGCATGAGCGGTACAAGCTGATTAAACCGAGTTTTGGCTTCCCAGCCGAGTTTTTCTTTTGCTTTTGAAGCATCACCAAGCAGTAGATCAACTTCACGTGGACGCAAATAACGAGGGTCAAAGCTGACCACTTCATTGGGATCGAGTCCGAGTAATTGACAGCAGCGTTCAAGAAATTCCTGAACAGTATGCGTTTCGCCCGTAGCGAGGACATAATCATCGGGTTCAGGCTGCTGGAGCATCTGCCACATGCCTTCTACGTATTCTTTAGCATAGCCCCAGTCTCGTTTTGCGCTGAGATTGCCAAGATAGAGTTTGTCCTGTTTACCAGCAAGAATAGCTGCCAAACCCATTGTGATTTTACGCGTAACAAAAGTCTCTCCCCGGCGGGGAGACTCATGGTTAAACAGCAAACCGCTACAGGCAAAAAGCCCGCGCGCTTCACGCGCATTGACCGTCAGCCAGTGGCCAAAGACTTTGGCGCAGGCATAAGGTGAACAAGGATAAAACGGCGTGGTTTCGCGCTGTGGCGTTTCTTG
>CAJYHH010000574.1 GCA_913773825.1 Candidatus Sericytochromatia bacterium
TGAGCCCCGATCAGGTGCGCGAAGACGCTAATTTTTTACTTAACTTGATTCACCCTGATGATCGCCCGATGTTTAGAGCCTCGATCAAAGAAGCAATTGGCCGGATGGGCCCGCGTAAACTGGCTTATCGCTTTTGTATTGACGGAGAAATTAAATGGGCCTACGGCGAATCCAGCCCAGAGCCACTTGAAGACGGTTCAATTCTCTGGCATGGCTATATTGTCGATATCACGCGCCAGCGTCAGCTTGAAGACGCCTTGCGGGCTAATGAAGAACGGCTCCGTCTGGCTCAGGCGATTGGCGGCATGGGCGTCTGGGATAAAGATCTGCGCGCCGGTACTTTGCTCTGGGATCAGCGGATGTTTGAACTCTTTGATCTGGATCCGGCAACTCCGCCTCAGCAACTTGAAGCCCAGGCCATGGCTCGTTTACATCCAGCGGATGTCTCTGTCATTACGGATTATTACCTCAGCGTCATTAAGCATCAAGCTGAAAGCTATGCCATTTGTCGCGTTCAAAAAGCTGACGGACAGCTGCGCTATCTTGAATGTCATATTGGTTTGATTACGGATGCTCAGAATAACCCAATCCGTTTATTGGGTATGACCCGTGATGTCACCTCACGCCAGCTGGCTGAACTTGAACTGCAACGTTCTCAAGCAGGACTAGAAGAAGCCAATCGTGCTCTAGAAGCCACCATTCGCCAGCTAAAAGAGTTAGCATCTAAAGCCGAAAGCGCCAGCCAAGCCAAAAGCCAGTTTTTGGCCAATGTCAGCCATGAACTGCGTACACCGCTTAACGGTGTCATCGGCATGAGCCAGCTCTTGCTTGAAACCCTTGATCAAGAAGAAGAGCGAGGCTATGCTGACGTCATTTATCGCAGTGGGCGTGACCTGCTGAGCTTAATTAATGACATTCTGGATTTTTCACGGATTGAAGCAGGCAAACTAGAATTAGATCAACTGAGTTTTAGTTTGCCTCAGCTCTTAGTTGAATTGACCGAACTTTTAGGTCACCGTATGCGCCGCCAGGGCCTTGAGTTTAAAATTCGCAGCCCCGAGCTTCCGGATCAGCTCTATGGCGATGCAATTCGTTTACGCCAAATTTTACTTAATCTGCTCGATAATGCTGTAAAATTCACGCATACTGGTGGCATTTACCTTGAGATTAAGCCGATCGGCAACAACGAAGGTGAAGTCAAACTGGTTTTTAACGTCAAAGACACAGGCATCGGCATCCCAGCTGATAAACTTGAACAAATTTTTGAACCCTTTACCCAGGCTGACGGATCAATGACCCGTCAATATGGCGGAACAGGCCTTGGACTTAGCATTAGCCGCCAACTTGTTGAGTTAATGGGGGGGCAATTACACTGTCAAAGCCAGCAGGGCCAGGGCTCAGAGTTTAGCTTTACTTTGGCTTTTGCCTTACCCAGCCAGAATGCCACTCAGATCCAGGTTTAATTCAGGTCTAAACTCGGCAATTTCCCTTCTTTCATTGTCTTAGACCCGTGCTTTGAAGTAAGATAGAGCAAGCCCTTTTCTCCACAGGGAGTCGCCGTTTATGCCGCTTAAGCGCTTATTTCGCCCACTTATGCTCAGCCTCTCTGCCAGCTTATTGCTTGGAGCCTGCAGCGCGTCTTCACCGCTGTTTTATGAGCCCGTCAATAAAGTTGTCAGCACAGATTTACCCTCGCTGCACACCCCTGCTGGCAGCCAACGTTCATTTAGCTTCCGCATCATTACCCCGGTTAAAAACGTCGACTTGTTTTCAATCCTGCAAACCGCTGAACCCACATTCCCTGATCAGCAAAACACGCTACCGATCGCTCAGCTCAAAGCAGTTCAAGTCGCCAAAGAAAAAATTACTAAGAGCAAATTTTTAAACCCTCAAGAAGCAACGGTTCTGGCTTTTGAAGCCTATCGCCAGTTTAGCTTTGACCCAGAAATTGCCCGCCAGGTACTGGTTGAAGTAGTTAAAGTTTATGCTCAGCATCGTGATGCTGAACTGGTCAAATTTCGCAATCTGGCGGAGACCCGCGCTCAGCATTTTATTGCCAAAAACGCGGTTGCCACTGAAGAATATAAACGTCAGGCGGCTGCCATCCAAAAAGAATTCTTTGACGGGATTCCCAATCCTCAACAGCGCACTATTGAAGAGCAAAATAAACAGCGTCAGCTTGCCCTGTCTCGTTCTAACGAACGTCTGGCCAAAAATCGGGCCGCTCAAGAAGAATACAATCGCCAGGCCAAAGCCGCATTGGCAACTTATCTCAAACGCCTCGACGATCAAACCCGTCAGGCCCGCGAAAAAGAAGAAAAAGCCCAGGCTTTACGTAAAGCTCAGTTTGAGCAGATTCTGGCCGCGCAGGCCTTTAGCCTCAGCGCTTTAAATCAGCTAAAGGGTTCCAACTCCAGTGAGTTTACCGTAAAAACTGAAGCTGATTCTAACAGCCCTTATAGCCTGATGCCTCTGACCAACGGCGATTTTATGCTTGAAGCTTCAGCCCCGTTACCCGCTGTCATTCAGCTTGAAGTTGAACCCTTTACCCAGCCTGTCTCAATCCCTGTGCTGCCTCAGACCTCTCATGGTAGACTCCTGATTTCAATCAGCAGTGATGCTCAGGGACGTCCGATTGTTGCCGGCGGGATGGACGCATCTGCGGGTGCTCGCTTTGCAATTGATGAAGTCTTGTTCACCGTCCAATACGATGCCCAAGGCCGCCAGATGCTGGAGTTTATTTATCCCAATGGTCTGGTTGAACGCATGGATATCGCACGTCTTCAAGATCTGCAGAGTGAAACGGCGCTCGACCAACTCAATCCAGAAGTCAGTCAGCTTGAAGCCTTACAGCTTGAACAAAAGCATCAGGCTTTTGGCCAGGTGCGCTATAACCTGACGCCTGAACTTGAATATCTGCCGCCTGATCAAGCCCTGCAAATTCTCGATGACGTTAAAAAAAGTTTTTAGCGCTTTTTAGCTCAAGATTTAAAGCTAAATCATAAAGATTTAGCTTTTTTGTCGTTCCGCGATAGATCAAAATCAGCTTTAAAACACAATTTTGAGACAAGTCTGAGCCGCCGCTTGGCTATAAGATTATGAATACATTAAATTACCGGTAAGCAACAATTAAATGATTAACGCCATCCAGTCCCTCCGTCCACTGGTTCAGCCACTGACTCAGCGTCCTCTGCAGACGCGTCAGATTCCGGCCACGCTGCCTGCTTTTGGCACCGATCGTTTGTCTTTTAACACTCGCGCTCAGGATCCGGATCCCAATCTCCAGCCCAGTCAGCAGCCGGCTCATGCTTTTGCGATTGAGCGCGCCAAAATTGAACATATCTCCCCCGATAGTGACGCCCTGCCTGATTTTACCGTCACGCCCCTGCGCATCGGCCTTGAGATGGAGCAGACTAAAGCCAGCTTTAGCCTGACTCAAGGTCAGATTTATGTCGAAGGTCCCGAAGGCCGTAAACCCCTGCGCCTTAACGCCAGCGGCGATTTTGAAGCGGTCTCTGTTGAAGGCGGCTTTATCCTAAAACAAAACGGCCAATCACTCGGTCGCCATACCGGCCGTTTAGTTGTTGATAGTGAAGCACCCACGATGGTTGTCAACGGTCAGATTTTCCGTGGCGATCTAGAACTGATGCCCGCTCCGACTAATGCTTCTACTTTTCACGTCATCAACCCAGTCTTGCTTGAAGATTATCTTTTAAGCGTTGTCCCGTCTGAAAGCCCTGCCTCCTGGCCACTTGAAAGCCTTAAAGCCCAGGCTATGGCTGCCCGCACTTATGCCGTCGCCAACTGGGGCAAACATAAGGCCAATGGTTTTGATATGAAAGACGATACCTCTGATCAGATGTATCGTGGCGTCGTCACTGAGGCACCAGGCCCCAATGAAGCGGTTAAAGCCACTGCTCATCAGGTAATTACCCATAACGGCAAGCCGATTAACGCTCTGTTTTTCTCATGCTCTGGTGGCATGACTGATTCTTCTGCTGAAGTCTGGGGCACTGAACTGCCTTATATTCAGCCTGTGCCTGACTTTGATCAGGCTGCTCCCCGTTATCGCTGGAGCGTGAATAAATCAAATGCTGACCTGCAGGCTGCTGCTCGCAAACTCGGTCATGACCTGGGCACCATCC
>CAJYHH010000575.1 GCA_913773825.1 Candidatus Sericytochromatia bacterium
TTAAGCCTAATCCTTGTATTGATTTGTCTGACGAGCCTGTCGAGCTGTGCAGCTGCTCACCTGCCTTCTGAAGAGCCAATGAATCTGATTTCTCAAGTACAAAAGTCGCCAAGTGCCCCAAATTCGATGACTTCGACCATGGCAGCAACCTTACTCGGCCTTAACGCCAATCAAAAACAGTTGTTTGAACAATACAGCGCCACCTTACGGCGTCAAAACTCAGATTTTAGGACACCTGTTCGCCATTTTCAACAATCTGTGCGCCAGATGTTTGTGTCAAACAGCTTTAGTGCATCACAGCTGCAAAGCCGCTGGCGCCAGAGTGCTGGGCCGGTTGAAGCGCGAATGGCGACAGAGTCCGCCATTGAGCTGCTCGGCTTTTGGAAATCCCTGGGCCCTGAACAGCGCCAAAAAATAGATAATCAGCTAGGTACGCTTAAAACCCGTTGGCAAACCGAAGCTCAGATTACCCTGGCAAGTTTACGTAAAAAACAAGAGCAGCGTTTACGTTCAGTCACAAGCCAGATACAGGCCAACCCGAGTCAGCAAACTGCTCTAAAAAATCTGCTGATTGATCCGCGAGCGGCATATGAGCGCCAAATGGCCTTACGTCGGCGCTTTGAAGCCCTCTATGCTCATCTCAGAAGCAATCAGGCAACAAGTTCTTCAGTCAGCGCTCAGATGCGCCCACTCTATAGCAATGAAGCTTATTTGACGCCCCAGCTTTCTAAGCTCCAGAAGCTTCATGCTCAGCTAAAGCCTGCACAGCGGCAGCAGTTAGTCAGTTTGCTCAGATAGAGGGCGGTGTGGGCTGTGAAAAAGACCGCCAAGAAGTATCAAACCTGCGTCAGGGCTTTCGTTTGTACTGACCTTTTTTATTCACAGCCCACGGCCCTCATAGCCCGACTGGTATTTTATGGTAAGTTCTCTGAGCTCAGAGCTTTTTTATGCCTTTAAAACCCAAAACCCAAAACTCACCACCGCACCGTCAGCTGAATCTAAGCTGTCCGGCTGGTTTCCCAATCTTCGTCATCGCGGGAGTTGCGGCCTTTGCGGCGGGCTTCAGCGCGTAAAACCGGTTGCATTTCTTCTTCAAAGGCCTGGCTGCGTTCTTTGCGAGCCTGGGCAGTAGAAACAAATTGACTCAGGGCGGCTTCACGGGCTGCTGCCAGGACGGCTTCGTATTGATTCATTAACAGGAGACTGCCTTTCTTTACGCCGGAACATCCGGATCTAGCTTATGATGCAGGCTGGGGCGACGATGAAAGGAAGATGAAGTCACGACGATATTCTGACGGGTGCCTAATAAAATAGTCTAGCCCACGGGTGGGATTCTGATCCAGAATATACTCGCAGCAAAAAACAACAGAATTGATGTCTTTGGGTTTTTAACTTTCAGGTCTTGTGCCCAGATTTTAACGATGGCCCTGACATAAACTGCGCGGACATCCCTTAACAGCCATCCGCTATAATGATTGGGCCTTGATCATCTATTCTGGAGCCCATCAATGAAGATCTCTGTGAAAGCTATCACTGCGTTTATGTTGTTAACCGCCTGCGCCAGTCAACCTGCTTCTGGCCCTTCTGCACCCGCGTCTGCCAGCCCAAATGCAAATCCAAGCCCCAGTACCAGTGTAATTAGTCTGGGGTTTGAAACCAAATCTTGTAATATGGCCACTCAGCAAGAGACCGATGGGCCTGTTCAGACTTGGGTTAACGACACAACGCTTAAAATTGAAGCTAAAGCGCGGGCCAATTGCGCTGTGCTGATAAAGACGGGCCGGTATGAACTTAAAGGCAAAGCCATTGAGCTGTTTTATACGCCCGGCGCCTGTGGTGTTGAAGGCGCTCCTAGCTGCGTCAGATGTGAATGTGATCATCCTGTGAGCTATACGTTGAGCAATCTGCCCAAAGGGGATTACACCGTGACCTTGACCAAAGAAGAAGCGAAATAGAGAGGGCAAAGCGTTGTGCCAGATTAGGGCTCGCGAGGCTCGCTGTTTGAGTCTCGCAAGCTCGTCGTGTAGCGGGCTAGCAGAACCCTGCTTATCTAAACCCTATCTTAACCGCTTACGCTGACTTACAATCAAACTTATGAAAAAGACCACCCTGCCCCTCATGTTTTTGCTTTCCACTGCTTTTTTAACGACGCTTGTGGCTTGTGAAGAATTACCCACAACAGAGGTATCTCCTTCACCTCAAGCCAGCGCCAGTCAGCAAAATGTGATTAAACCCAATAACCCTGAGAGCTTTATGGCGACTTTAGCTGGCCCTAAAGCTCGTGTCTGGCGGCTTGAATCCCGTACGGTTGACGGGGATGTCGAGACCTTAGATTGTTATCGGGATGATGAAGTGACGTTTGGGACTGACCGCAGCGTAAGATTTAATGTGGGTTCGACGCCCTGCATGATTAATAATGAGCTTCAGCGTTCAACCAGCGGCTTTTTTCAGCTGACAACTGAGTATAATCTTTTGCTGTTTGTTACCAATACACCGTATCAGGCCCGCGTTCAATATTTAGATGATAAGCAGCTGATTTTGGCCTTTAGAGAAGATAACGGCAAAGAAGTTGGCGAGACTTATCGCATGCTCAAAGACGAAACCGAGACCCCTAAACCGGCAGCCAGCACACGTCCTGCAGGCGGTACGGGCAGTACGGGAACGACACCCGCTGTTCGACCTACCGCTTCGCCCACAAGCTCTGCTGAGCCCATTTTACTTGAGGATCGTTAGCTGGTTTTTCAGACAGACCAAAGCCAGAGATTGTTTCTGGGCCGAGTTTAAGCTGTTGGTCAAATTGCCAGCGCAACTCGCGGCTTAGACTCGCCAGAGCAGCGGCAGATTGAGCCTGTCATTTTGGGTGTGTTTAGTTATCAGAGTGCTGCTGTGCGGGGCCTGGTGTTTGACCCACAACCCCGCTGCCCACTGCTTGAGGCAGGTGATAATTCAAGCGCAGGCTGGGATCCAGACGAAGGCTCTGAATGCTGCGATTGGATGGATGAGCCTGCTGAGGATATAGATTGGGTGCTTCAATTTGTAGTTCAGGATAAAAGGGGATATTTACATCCTGATTGGCTCCCAGCCGTGGCAATAAGCTTGGGTTGACAAAGCCAGCGCCTAAACCAATCCCCAAGCCAGGGAGTGACAGGCCTGGAATGCCAAACAGCGGCATATCAGGCAGGGGCTGTAGCTGTTCAAAAGCAGCACGAGCCTGATCAAGGCCTTCTGCTGTCAGCGGATCCGTCCATTCGGGTGGAAAAAAGTCCGGACTCATCCGGCTATAGTGATGCAGGAGGGTTTCAATTTTTTCGAGCTGCTCAAGTTCAGCTTGCTGTTGAGCAGGATCAAGAGGCCCTAAGGAGCTGGTCTCTGTTGCATGGTCCGACTGTAAATGAGGCTGTTTACGATAGCGATCTAAAGC
>CAJYHH010000576.1 GCA_913773825.1 Candidatus Sericytochromatia bacterium
GCACAGCGCGGATTCCGGCAATTTTATTAGCGGCAATTGAGACCCCCAGGCCAGAACCGCAGACCAGAATACCCAGTTCCTGTTCGCCAGCTGCAACCGCGCGGGCAACGGTTGCGGCAATATCGGGATAGTCCATCGATTCAGGGCTATAAACCCCATAGTCCTGAACGTCTAAACCTTGTTCGCGTAACCAGTCGAGCAGATGATTTTTAAGATTTAAGCCTGCGTGATCGCTACCAAGTGCCAAAGAGCGACTATTGCTGGGGGTTTGGGTTTGATTGGGGGATGTTGTCATTTTAGTTCTCCTTACATGCAAATCGGGCCGTACCGCCTGCTGACGATACGACCCGAATCATTTTCATTCAGTATCAGTGGCTCGATGAGGCGAACAGATGCATACGTACAGACATCAGAGTGCGCTGGCCGCTCAGGCGCAGCAGACCCCAGTTGACGTTTTCTGCAGCGTCAATCACCAGAATAACCGAGGGGCTGATCAACAGCACGGTTTTGGTGCCGTTTTCTTTTTCGGTCAGAATCTGTTCAACCAGGCCGGAGTCTGATTCTTTGGGCAGATTGCGCTCAAAGTCGTCAACGGTGGTAACAAAGATGCTGGCCATCGTCTTGATATGCTCGTTGAGCTCATCATGCTCCTGAGTTGAGCGATCCTGGACAATCATTTTGCCCGAGCGATCCACTAAGAACGCTGAAATGACGCCTGGCAGCTTAAGCAGAGGCTGAAGCTTTTCGCTGACGGCTTTTGACATAAACTGACTGGGTCTAAACGACTGGGTTTCGACAATGTCGATGGCGCCAGAGTCCAGCAGCTGATACATACAGCGATTGGCGTCATAGAAGTTCATGCCGCTCCAGAGCACCAGATCTTTGGCGCGACGATGACCATCAGCCAGACTGTAGATTTTTTCTTCCTGGGGTGAAAGCTCCATATCACGGCGTTTGATCGGCTGTTTGCGGAAGAGCTGGTTAGGCAGACCGATACGGGCGCGAATACGCGGCCAATCAGGGCCATACTCACTGACAAAGGTCAGCCAGTCATAGTTGACGGGCAATAATTCAGGTGAACCAATTTTGGGCTGGCCACCTTCTTTGAGCTCATAGCCCACTTTGTCCCAGTCCATAATGTGAAACAGCGTCTCCGACACTTGATAAGCGCGGATATAAGTAATCACTTCTTTGGGCACCAGATTCTGTTCAACAATAATTTTGTCGAGCATCGAATCCTGAAGATAATTGGGGCCGTCGACTTCTTTAAGCAGCTCGTCAAGCTTGTCGCGGGCCATCAGGCCAAGGATGGTCAAAGCCTCGCCGAGGTTGGTACTTTCGGAGGAGCGGGCATAGATGACCTTGCCGTCGCGCAGCCAGATCGTGGCGAACACGTTGCTCGTATTGGCCTCGAGCGCCCCCGTAAACTGGTTGTCGTTCATGGTCTGGAGAATCGCAATTAGATCCTGGCCACCCATTGTCTCTACGAAGCGCATGGTTTTACCTTCTTCTCCTTAGTCTTTCCTGTGCTATTGCTGTAATTATTGCTGTGCCTGAGCATCCATCTGGAAATTCCAGCGATACCACTCATCAGCATCTTTCAACTGGGTCGGACTCACTATCGAAACATTGGCTTTACCGTTCGCCCCCAGAGAAACTCTCTGGTTCGCAACCAGCTGCAGCCATTCATCACGGCTTACTTCATACGGCCCTGGCACAACCCGAATTGGCAAATCAATCTGATGGACAGAACTTGCAATTTGAGTGGGCGCTTGCAGAGCACTTGAGTTGCTTGTCGGGGTCGGCGTGGCAGCCGGCAAAACAGGCAATTGATCAAAGATACTCTGCTCAGGCAGATTTTCGGGGCCGCGTACTCCGACACTGCCTTCAATGACCGTTGTAGAAGCCTCTGCCGCTCCTACACTCGTATCAAAGACAGTCCCGAGAACAGAAGCTGTGGAATATTTAGTCCGGGTAATGACTCTGTTGCCCTGACCTGGCGGAACTTTGTTCCAGGTGCGACCTTGATGCACTTGAATCAAAGTCTGCTTTTGCTGGGGACGGTACGCCACCAGCTGAATATCACTTTTGGGTCCAACCCGCAGTTTATGCCCATTTGAAAAAGTCAGCTCAATCCGACCGTTATGACCTGTCCGCAGTCGATACCCCGGACCAATCAGCTGAGATTTTTTCACATTGGCAATGCCAGTTGCGTAAGTGACGCGGCCGGCTGTTGCCACAGGCATCGTTCTGGCTCCCGCTAATAAGCCGGCAAGCACCAAAACAACCCCGACATAGGGCGCGTGGCGCTTGATCTTCAGACTCATAATCGGCTAACGGTCTCCAGACAACAGAAAGTTAGAAAAATACAAGGCCCCAACACAGAGACCTCGTCTTACAGTGTACCACAGTAAAAAAAAAGGTCTAAGCCCTGCTACCCTTAGCATTAAAGCGTACGCACACGGCTGAAGCTGTGCGATAAGCTACGGGTTTCAAGCAATCAGCTTTTAGCCAATTTTAAAGCTCCAAAAACCATCACTATCATCTCTTTTAGATCTTCTTCATTTAAACCCACCACTCATAACTCACCACCCACCACAACGGCGCAGCCGTTATCCCCCCCCCACTCCCCATTTCGTTACCCCCTACAACATGAATCCACAAAAGATAGGTTAGAATAATCAGTAACTTCCCCAGATTAACGCCCATCATATTAATGCTCATAATGAGGACACGCCATGAACGAT
>CAJYHH010000577.1 GCA_913773825.1 Candidatus Sericytochromatia bacterium
GAATTACCTGCCGCTCCGGTGCGCCGTCCAAACGGCATGAAGCCTACTGAGTTTTTCCCTGGTCAGGGCCGCCAGCGTCAGGCTGACGAAGCGCGTTTTGCACAGCCGATGCCCGAAGCAACTCCCGCTAAGTCGCCCCGTCAGGCAGCTCAGCAGTCGGCCTATCACGCCTCGCGCTTTATGAGCGCAGATGATGTTGATTATCTCGACGAAATGTAAGCCCGTCAAAACTGAAGCCTGGATTTGTGTAAGCAGAAGCAGGCCTCAGTGAGCTTCTGGGGTTATCTGCAGGAATGTTCTGGCGGCCGTTATTACACGGTGCAAACAGATAATTTCGAACCGCAAAACGTCTGCCCGTGAAGCTGGTTTACTTTTAAATGTTTACTTCACAAGATCAAGCTTTTATCTGCAAACGCAAATTAAAGAGCTGGAGCTGTAAGAAAAAGTCGGCACTAATTGCAACAGGGCTGACATTTTCCGTTTAGCGCATCAAATTGGATCTGCTGAATCAGACACAGAGTAATTAACTGCGCATATCCTTTCAACACGCCATTCTAAGCCTTGATTGTATAATCCCCTTTACGCCCTGAGCAAAGCAGGCTTATTTTTGCCAGGAAAGATGGCTAAACAGCTGATGAAACTCAGCCATTGAGATTGCAAACTTGCCGTCATCGACACCATCATTGCCATATTCAGTATGGCCCCAAGGATTATAAAGCATCACTTTATCGCTGGTCGCGTCATAGCTCAGGATTGAATAGGCATGAAGCCCGACTAAACCGTCACGATAAACCGCTTCATTGCGTGAGGTTTTATTTTCAATTAATTTCTTTTTGGCTTGTTCAGACTCAGGGTCAAGCGTAGTTAAAAGCAGACGGCCAGCTTGAAGTTGTTCACTAACAAAGGCTCTGAGCTGGGGCAAAGGGGTGTTGGGCACACTGCCTTCACTGGCTTCTTTGCCGGTTAAAAGGCGGATGCCTTCAGACAGATAAACCCCGCCGTTCACGGCTTTTTCAATTTCTTCTGGGGATTTGCCGGCCTGGCCCTGTTCTACTTTAGCCACAAAGGCTTTTTCTAAGACGCTAAGCCAGAGTCCATCAGGGCCAGCATTAGCATAGAGAATCAGCTCAGTGTCAGTGGGGCGTTTGACGCTTAAGGGCTTTTCACCCGGAAATCTGACTTCAAAGCTGCCGTCTGGCTGTTCGCTGATCATCC
>CAJYHH010000578.1 GCA_913773825.1 Candidatus Sericytochromatia bacterium
CCGCTTCAGCGGGCAGACCGTTAGTTAACGACCTGGAATCAGAACTCAGAGTCCCGATCCTGCATCTTCTGGATGCGGGGACTGCTCCGCGATTAGCGGATGTACTGCGGATAAGGCAGCTGAAGCAGGGCGCGGTTGAGATCGCGATCGTCAACAACAGCTTCACCGGACAGGCTGCGCTTACGCTTAGAGCTTTTTTTGGTCAGAATGTGAGCTTTAAAAGCTTTACGACGCACAAGCTTACCGCTACCGGTCAACTTGTAACGCTTCGCAGCGGAACGCTTAGTCTTCATCTTGACTTTCATCTTTTTTCGTCTTCTCCTTCTTGGGGGCTTCCTTTTTGGGCGTCAAAATCATAATGATACGGTAACCTTCGAGCTTGGGCTCGCGCTCAAAAGCACCGAGTTCATCGGCATCTCTGGCAAATCGCTTAAGCAACTCAATCGCAAGCGAGGCATGCTGTGCTTCGCGCCCGCGGAGGCGGACGGTCATCTTGACTTTGTCGCCATGTTCCAGAAAAGATCTGAGCCGCTTCAGGCGAACCTGATAGTCATGCTCACCGATTTTGTAGCTTAGCGTAATTTCTTTCAAGGCCATCGCATGAGTACGCTTACGAGCGTCCTTCATCCGCTTATCTTGTTCATAGCGGTGACGTCCATAATCCAGCATTTTGCATACTGGGGGGCTGGAAGCTGCGGTAACCATCACCAGATCAAAGCCTTTTTCACGGGCACTTCTGAGGGCTTCCTGAGTGGACATGACCCCCAAAACTTCTCCGTCATTGGAAATCACTCGGACTTCACGGGCATGGATCTGTTCATTCACGGGCAATGGGCGGTTAGTATTCTGGGATATGGCGGTTTCCATCCTACCTTTCAGAGAAGTTCATGTTAAACATGACAATATTCTGCCACAGAGCGGCAAAGCACGCAAAGCATTGTAGCATAATCGTTCCCATAGAGGTAAATGGGAACAAATATAGTTTAACAGAAGGCAAAGAATAAGCTAAGAGGAACGGCAAATTCTGTTTGATTTAGTCCCTGTTGATATGAACATGAGCAGAGACAAAATGCCGGACGCCTACGCCTCTACTCATCAAGCTGTCTACTAATAAACGTGAATGTTTTGCAGCAGCGGGTCTGGATTATGAAGTCTAGCAGGAATACCTTCTGCAATCAGACGCTGAAAAAGCTCAACTTGGTGAGCAATCAGCGTAAGAGCAACTTGAGCCTGGTCACAAAGGGCAAAAATATTTCTCACCACCTCAAAGACAGGCTCAGCTAATTGATGAATGTGTTCAAAATGGAGCCAGACGGCATCAGGTTTTTGCTCGCGGATTAACTGCTGGCTCTCACGCAGCAAAATTTCAGCATCATCCTGGCTGATGATGCCGCGCAAAAAGACCTGGACAGGCTGTTCGGCCGTTTGCTGAATCACCATCTGCATCGTCTTCACCTCCGCATCGTTAAGGTGGCCTGATAATAGCATAGGCTTACAAAACAATACAATCCAGCGTCGATACAAGCACAATGCATAAAATCAGAGTGCTAGAGTGATTAAAGCTGGCAAATTCGACCTAATT
>CAJYHH010000579.1 GCA_913773825.1 Candidatus Sericytochromatia bacterium
AAAGAGACCAAAATGTTCCGACCAGCTTTCAGGGCCTGATTCTGGTTCACTGCTGCCTAAAAGGCGCTTGGCGGCTGAATTTAAGCTAAGCAGCTGGCCCCCTCTGTCGACTACTGCAACGCCTTCACCAATATGATCTAAAATCACCTGACGACGTTGAACCAACGACATTAATTCACTTTCAGCTTCTCGTTCAGCGGTAATGTCGTGCATGAGCAAGAGATTTAAACGGCGTTTAGCGTCGAGGTTTAAACAGCGATGCTGGGCTTTAAGCCAGATTATTCCACTGGCGGTTTTGAGGCGAAAATTTAAGTTGTGGGTCTGTTTGTCTGCCGGATGGGTCAAGAGTTCACTGACGCGAATCCGATCTTCCGGCAGAACATTGGCAAGCCAGATCAGCGGTTGGGATTGCAGCATCTCAGCAGAATAGCCGGTTAGTTTTCTGAGTACACCACTGAGATAGGTTGCTGATTGTGGACCACTTAACTGGAGCCAGAAGAGCTGATTCAAAGCCTCAAAAGCATCAATCAGCAGGCTGGGCTCCATGGTTTTTAACTGCTCAAAAAAAGCTTCAGCCATTCAAGCTTCCGTTTACAATTGTTCCAGACTGCATTTAATCATTTTAAAGGCAGACAAAGATGACACGCAAGGGCGCAAAGGGTTTATACATGCGGGTTGATCAAGCTTTTTTATCTAAATCAGACATAAAACAGACAGTAGGCTTGGGTTAGACGGTTCTGGATGGTATGTTAAAGAACAGCCTGGCGCCTGAGCTTGCTTAGGTCTCTTACTGATGGATTCCGGGGGAAACATGAATCGTTATCTGGCTGTTTGCCATGCTTTTGCCCTACTTGAAAACCCCATTAACTCTTTAGACTTTAGCCTGTCAGCTGCACATAATCCCCTTTTTCAGGGAAGCTGTTCAGAACCTCATTCCTGGCTGGAATGGCTTAGCCAGGAAGATATTTTAAAAGAACAGGGTGATCAATATTTATTAAGTACTGAGGGTGAACGTTTATACCGTCATATTCTGAACTGGACAGCTCGTGATAAACAAGCTGTTGCAGAGCGCAGCAGCACACGCCGGGCTGTACTAGGTACACCACCGATTCAGCCAGATTGCCCAGCTTGCAGCTCAGATTTTTGTGCTGATTATCTCACCGCGATTTTGCTTGAAAACTTTATTGCCGATCGCTCTCATTGGACAGCTGCTGAAACAAGCCTGCTTCAAGCAGCTATTTGTCTCTTTCAGACAGAGCACCCTTTAGCCAGGCTGTATCTGTTAGCAGATGTCCAACTGCGTGAGTCTTTGCCAACAGGGGCTTTTGGGTTAAATGAAGAGACTTTGCAGCAACATTATGGCCTTCGACTGACATTACCTAGGTTGCGGCCTGAGTTGACGCAAGTGCCAAGGATTCGCTTTGAACGGGGCCTATTGCCCAAAGACAATTTACAAGCTCTTCAGCGCCTGGCTTTTCCAGCACTTTTTGCTGGTGAATCTTTATCCAGTCAACCCGAAAGTTATCTGCTGCGTCTGAGCAGGCCCCTGTTTAATGCTGAACAAAGCCAAGCTCTGATTCACCTTGATGCTGGGAGCCTGCGACGCTGGGCCAAGTTTAATCAATCAGAACACAACTGGCTGTGAAAAGCTAAGCCAGTTGTGTGTGTGTTTTTGTTCTTATTTGTTCTTGGCCTGTTAAGCTAAAGCCTCACCTACAATCACCTGGGCTTCGTCTAGAATACGCTGCAGATGGGCTTTGCCATTAAAGCTTTCGGCATAAATTTTATAGATGTTTTCAGTCCCTGAAGGACGAGCTGCAAACCAGCCATTTTCGGTGGTGACTTTTAAGCCGCCAATTGCTGCGCCATTACCCGGCGCCGTTGTTAAACGGGCTGTAATGGTTTCACCCGCCAGTTCAGTTGATTTGACCTGTTCCGGCGATAGCTTTTTTAAACGGTTTTTCATTTCGGGGGTGGCGGGAGCTTCCAGGCGCTCCGAGACGGGTTCCCCCAATTGGGCCGTGAGTTCCTGATAAAGCACGCCTGGATCTTTACCGCTGCGAGCCGTCATTTCAGCTGCTAATAGCCCTGGAATCAGACCGTCTTTGTCGGTTGTCCAGACCGT
>CAJYHH010000580.1 GCA_913773825.1 Candidatus Sericytochromatia bacterium
ATTAATTATTCTGAATTTATTTAATAATGAATATATTCAGAATAATGCTTGTTTGAACTTTTCACAATCCCCCATTAAGCAAACCCGCTTCAGCGCTGTATTCAAAACAACAGAGCCCCTTTAAACACTGAGTTTAAAGGGGCTCTAAAGTCTGAATCAGTTAGGCCGATTCAGGATAAAATTGCTTATTTGTCGCAGTCGTGCTCTTTATCGCAGTCATGGCGAACAGCAACCTGGTTGTCGCAATCATGCTCTTTGTCGCAGTCATGGCGAACGGCAACCTGATTATCACAATCATGCTCTTTATCACAATCGTGGCGAACAGCAACTTGCTTGTCGCAATCATGACGGCTATCGCAGTCATGAGCGAGGACGGTGCCGGCAGGAGTGGCAAGGGCCAGAAGGGCCAGGGCCGACAGCAACAGAGAAAAACGTTTCATAACTCAAAAGCCTCCGAGATTTCAGCAAAAATTCAACTATTGAGATTTAGTATAGGTCTGGCCAGTCAAAAAGTAAAGACCCCGTGAAAGAAAAGTTAAGATCAGCCTAAGCAAAAGCCGCAAAGCTTGACGGCAACAGCTTTCTGGACTAAATTAACTGCAGTCACTCCCCGCTTATTCTCTTCACCATCCTCAATCTTTTGGGAATTTTTTGGCTCAAATCATGCTCAAACTCAGCAACCTGACCAAACAGTACGGCGAAAAACTCGCGCTTGACCACCTCAGTATTGAAGTCCCTGCTGGCGGAATTTTCTGCATGCTGGGCCATAACGGAGCAGGTAAAACCACCACCGTTAACCTCCTGCTGAACTTTGTTCAGCCGATTTCAGGCAGCGTTGAGATTATGGGGCAGAACCTGCATCAGAACCCACGCGAAGTGCTCAAAAGTGTTGCTTATATTCCTGAGTTAGTGATGCTCTACCCGGAGCTGAATGCCTTTGAAAACCTTGAATATTTTAGCCGTCTGGCCGGTAAGCGCTACAGCAAGCCAGAACTGGAAAGCCATCTAAAAAAAGCCGGATTGCCAACTGAAGCTTTTAAACGCCCTGTTGGGCGCTACTCAAAAGGCATGCGCCAAAAAGTTGGAATTGCTGTCGCACTTGCTAAACAAGCAAAATTGCTGGTTCTGGACGAACCCACTTCTGGCTTAGATCCTCAGGCTTCCTGGGAATTTTCACAATTGCTACAAGAACTCGCCAGCCAGGGCGTGACGATCTTTATGGTCACTCATGATCTGTTTAGAGTGCGTGAACTCAAAGCCCAGGTAGGGATTCTTAAATTGGGTAAACTTCAACGCTTACTAGAGTCTGATAGTCTGAGCCATCAGGAACTTGAAAGTTTGTATCTGCAGGTTGCTCATTAATGGCTCAGACTGAAGCAATCTGGAGAATTGTTGCCGGACAAGAACTCAAAATGCTGTGGCGTAGCCGCCGTTTTAAGCTGCTGATGCTGTTGAGCACCCTGTTATTCTCATTAGCGATGCTAACAGGCTGGCAACATGCTCGTGATTACCGGGAAGCTTATAACAGCGTGATGGGTCGTCAAAACGAGATGTTTGAACGCCAGGGTGAATTAAACCCCCACTCTGCCACTCATCACGGCGTCTACGCCTTTAAGCCCTGGAGTCCTTTAAGCTCTTGGGATCCAGGCTTGTTGCCCTATCTCGGCAGCGCCGTCATGCTGGAATCTCATAAACAGAACTTTGATCGCTATCGCGCGGCTCAGGATCAGTTAAGCCTTTCGCGTTTTTCACCGGTTACACTCGCCACGCTGTTTCAATATTTAGTGCCCTTATTTGTGATTCTGCTGGCTTACTCCATGATTGCCGAAGAGCGCGAAAACGGAACGCTGAAACTGTTACTCGTACAGGGCTCAAGCCCGCTCCAGCTGTTTTATGGTAAAGCAGCTGCTTTAGCAATAGCTTTGGCTATCCTAGTGCTGCCAGTTTTAGGCTTAAGTCTGGGCCTGATGGCAATCGGCGGTGGAGCGATTCCCTGGTTGCGCTTAGTGCCTTTTATTGGCGCTTACGCGCTTTATTGGGGCATCTTTATTTGGCTGGCGCTGCTGGTCTCTGCACGTTCAGGATCAAGCCGGAGTGCCCTCTTGATCCTGCTGGGGGTCTGGTTTATTAATGCCTTAATTGTGCCGCGTGTAGGCTTAGGCTGGATGCAGGCCCAACATCCTTTGCCAACAGCAGGTGAGTTTCAGCGTGAAATTGCCAAAGAACAAGATGCTTTACCGGACTGGGATGCCCGGACTGAAAAAGTTAAAGCTGCGTTACTCAAACAATATGGCGTTAAAGATATCAAAGCCTTACCCGTTAATCTTGAAGGAGCGGTGTTACAAGATAACGAAGCAGATGACACACGCATTTATGCTGAACACTTTGCCAGGCTGTATAGCCGCTATCGCCGGGACGAAGAGCTGTATAGCCAATTGGGCTGGTTATTTCCCACGGTGGCCATTCAAAGTTTTTCACAGGCTTTAGCTGGCAGTGACTACCAGCATCACGCTCATTTTTTAAGCGCGGCTGAACAATATCGCTTTGACTATGTCAGTTTTTTAAACAATAGCATTACCAAAGCCCAAGGTCAGGATGCGTTTAAATATACAGCTGGTAATGAGCTCTGGAAGCAAGTTCCAGACTTTCACTATAACGAACCCTCTGCGGCTGATGTACTCAGCCGCAGCGCGCCGAGCTTAGCTGCCTTAGGCCTTTGGCTGCTGTTATTAGTGGGCGCCACACCCTTTGTACTCAAACGTATGCAGGTAGTGTCATGAGCCGTTCTGACTCATCTTTATTACCGATTCTGGGCGTAGCGCGTTTTGAACTCCGCCGACTGCGCTCAGCGCTGATCTGGCTGACTGGCTTGCTGCTGATCTTTAGTGCTTTAGCCCTTTATAGCGGAGCGATTCAACTCAGACATCAGTCAAATAATGCCCATCTGATTCAGGTTCAGGAACAGGAATACCGCGCTAAACAAAGTAAACGCGTCGCCAAACGGGTTAAAGAACTTAAAGCAAAAGGCAAAGCCTTAAGCCCTGACAGCAAGACCTACCGTAACCCCGCTAATCTGGCCCAACACGGCACGCCTGCGATTTTACCCAATGGCCCCTTAGCTGTTGTCAGTATTGGATTAAGTCCTTTACAAGCCCAATCAACTCAAATCACCCTGGCAGATCCAGCCCTGCTAGAATCTCAAGAAAATCTTCAGCATCCCCTCCAGCTCTGGACAGGTCACTTTGATCTGGTGTTTGTCCTGGTTTATCTGCTGCCGCTTCTGCTCATTGCAATTAGTTTTGATCTGACAGCAGGAGAACAAGCCAGCGGCAATCTTAAAATGCTGCTGGTGCAAGGCGGTGGTTTACAGGAGCTGATTTTAGGTAAGCTGACAGCCCGTGTTGCTGTGCTGCTCGGCATGCTCAGCTTATTAAGTGCGATGGCATGGGGTGCAAGTTTAGTCGTCAATCAGCCCTTTATCTGGGTGCGCTGGGGATTACTCTTGTTGCTAAGTTGTTGTTATGGCGCTTTTTGGCTCGGCTTAGCGTCCCTGCTTAATGCCTTACGCTGGCGCGCTGCCAATATTGCCGCTAGCCTTGCTGCAATCTGGTTATTGGGCGTCTGGGTCATTCCCGGCAGCAGTCAGCAAGCGCTGCAGAGTCTCGTGCCGGTACCGTCTCGCATCAGCTTTGTACAGAGTTATCGCGAAGCCACCGAAAAAGTCCGGCAGGAAAGCAGCCAGCTATTGGGTAAGTATATGGAAGATCACCCTGACTTAGCGGCTGCTGGAGCTGACAATGAATATGCTCTGCTGCAGCTCAGTAAAGAGCAGGCGATTGCGGAAGCGATTCGTCCCGTTGTCGATACTTATCAGAGCCAGCTGGATCAACAGCAGCGTGTCGCCCGTTGGTTGCAGTATCTGTCACCGGTAACCGTTTTTGAATCTGCTCTGATGCAGTTAGCAGGCTCTGGCCCTGAACGTCAACAGGACTATAAAATTCAGGTTCAGTCCAGTCATGATCAGTGGCAGCAGTATTTTATGCCGGCGATCAAACAGAATCAGTCGCTAATGCCAGAAGACTTTACTCACACACCGACATTTGACTATCAAGAATTACGCCTGCGCAACTTAAGTTCTGTCTTGGTGCCTGAGACACTGTTTTTAGCCCTCTTAGCCGCTATCTTACTGGGCTATAGCCTGAAGCTCTATCATCGCTATCAGGTGATTGAATCAGAGCCCGCTTAATATGACAACCAGGCCTCAATCAACGAGATGAGAGGTCAGGGGTTCATCATGGGCAAATCAAGCTCAACAGCGGTTGTTGTTTCTGGAGCGGTTTGAGCCTGGCCATTTTTTTTACCCGTGTTTTTTTCTTTGATCTGGTCAAAGTCGGGGCTCCAGCGTGAGGGCTTAAGCTGGTTGATATAGCGCACGTATTTGGCAACTGGCGCGTCAATCGCCAATAAGTTGCGGGTGTTAAAACGAATATTTTCGTAGATCTGGCCATCTTCACCCTGCAGCGAATAAAAGCCCATCTTAGTAAAAAACAAACATAGTTTTGAGACCAATGCGCCCATTAGTCCTGAACGTTTGCGAGTGACATAAATCGGCTGCACCAGCGTTTTGCCGGGCTCAACCATCTGGTAGGCAAAGAGCATATACAGCTCAGGCAAGACGTCTTTTTTACCAAAGAACGTTACACCTTTGAGCAGGGTTAAAGCGGCTAAACAACCATCCGCGTAAGTCATCGCATAAGAATAACGAGGCCCCAGCACTTTTTTGACCATTTTTTCGACAAAGGTAGTGTCGGGCGTGGCGCCTGAGAGCTCAATCGTAATGATATTGCGGCTGTCCTGCTGAATATCCACATCCATGTTCATATGGATATCGTGAACCGTGCTCAGATGCTGGGGATCAATGCCATTAATCATGGTGATATGAAAATGGCATTTGCGAAAATAAGCCTTACCGTGTTGCCAGGTTAAATCCTGACCTGCTAAACCCGGCACATCCATCACATGCTCAGTGGTGTCTGGATCAGGGTGAACCCAGATATAGCCGTATTTTTCTTCGCAGGCATAAGTCTGAATACAAGCTGTTTTGGGGATCTCTTTTTGAACGGGAATATGCTCACAGCGCCCGTTA
>CAJYHH010000581.1 GCA_913773825.1 Candidatus Sericytochromatia bacterium
CAACCACGATCGTGTATTCCATGGCGCCGTGATCTTCAAGAGTTTTAACCACGTTGGCAACGTTAGAAGCACGCTGGCCGATCGCGACGTAAACGCAGATACAATTCTGACCTTTCTGGTTCAGGATTGCGTCAAGCGCAACAGAGGTTTTACCCGTCTGACGGTCACCAATGATCAGTTCGCGCTGACCACGACCAATCGGGGTCATGGCGTCGATCGCGGTAATACCGGTCTGCAGAGGCTCATGAACGGATTTACGCTGAATGATGCCGGGAGCCGGTGATTCGACTAAGCGGCGACCAGCAGCCTGAATTGGGCCTTTGCCATCAAGAGGATTACCAAGGGTGTCAACGACACGGCCAACCAGGCCTTCGCCAACGGGAACGTCAACCACGCGGCCGGTGGTGCGGACGGTCTGGCCTTCAGCGATGTCGCGGCCAGTGCCAAAAATGACGGAGCCAACTGAATCTTCTTCAAGGTTAAACACCATGCCGACGGTGCCGTTGCCGAAGTCGAGGAGTTCGCCAGCCATGGCTTTTTCCAGGCCGTGAATACGGGCAATACCGTCGCCGACGCTCAGAACCGTTCCGGTCGAAGTGTCGCTGAGCTGCTGCTCATAGTTCCTGATCTGCTCTTTTAGGATTTTAGTAATTTCATCCGGTTGAATGCTCAACATAAAGCTTTAATGGGGTGCCTTTCTTAGGATTTCGATACGAGGGTCTGGGCCATTTCGTTGAGGCGTGTACGCAGCGAACCATCGATCAGGCGATCGCCGATCTTGATGGTGACTCCGCCTAAGAGGCTGGGGTCTGTTTCGCAGTGCATCACAACCTGCTGTCCGAGGTAGCCTTCCAGCTGCTGCTGGAGAATGTCCTGGGTCTTTTTCTGCATCGGCTCAGCCGTGACAACTTCTGTAAGCACGGTTTTGTTGTGAGCGTTGAGCAGGCGCCGATATTCGGCAATGATCTCGCGCAGATAGTTTTCGCGTTTTTTATCAACGAGAAACTTCAAAAAGTTGAGAAGCTCTTGCGGGATTCTCTCTTGAAACAGCTGAGCGAGCATGTTTTTTTTGTCTTCCCGCTTGATGACGGGATGCTGCAAAATGCGCATAAAGTCCGGGTAATCCTGGGTCATAGCATCAATATCATCGAGGATGCCACCATAGCGGGCTTCCTGACGGGATTCCTGAGCCAGTCCGAACAGAGCTTCGGCGTAGCGTTCAGCAACAACAGTCTGCTTCATCGCTGAATCCGCCCTTCGTACTTAAGTACTTCGTGCTTCATGACTTGTACTCCTTAAAGCCCTTGAGGGAAAAGGCAAAATTTTCAATCAGCTGAGTCTGCAGGTTTTTATCTGCTTCAAGCTTGCCTTTGAGTAAAGCTTCAGCTTTTAAAATCACCTGAGCAATCAGGTCCTGACGCAGACGCAGACTCAGATTTGAGAACTCTTGCTGAATCTGGCGCTCAACGCGCTGACGCAGCTGTTCGATTTCTTGCTGGGTATCTGCTTTGATTTTAGCGGCAGCTTCAATGCCACGAGCTTCAGCTTCTTTACGGATATTGCCGATTTCAGCTTCTGCCTGCTGCATTTCGCGACGGACTTCAGCTAATTGAGCCTCAACATCGGTGAGATGTTTATCTGCTTCGTCAAGCGCCTGAGAAATGGCTTCCTGCTTGGCGCTAATCATTTCACTGACACGCGGGATCGCAAACTTCCAGAGAATCGCTGCCAGAATGCCAAAGTTCAGGACGTTAGAAACGACCATTAAATCATGGATATTCATGACACGCTCACTTCTCTCCGCTCTTCCTGAGCGGTAGTCAGCTTGTTAAAAATCATTTCGGCCAGAGGGCCAACTTCACTTTCGAGCGACTGACGCAGAGATGTTTCCTGGCTGGCGAGCTGTTCTTTTGCTTCGCTCAAACGGGAATCAATCTCAGCCTGAACCTGCTGAAGCTGGGCCGCACGGGCCTGATTCGCTTCTTCAATGCGGGCGCTGACAAGTTCATAAGCTTCCTGACGGGACTGCTCCAGCTTGTGCTGGTAGTCTTCTCGCATTTGCTTAAGCTCAGCGACTTTATGATCGGTCGACTGCTGAGCGCCGGTGAGTGAATCCTGGCGCTGTTTTTGAATTCTGAGGATCGGTTGAAAAAAGAATTTGTTGAGAATCAGCATCAAAACGAGAAAATTGATCAGCTGAATCACAAAGGTTGCATCTATTGAAACCACGTCTCGCTGTCTCCAAACGGACTAAAAAGGTAGATGCCGCATTATAGCATTCCCTAAGCCGAATCGGCATGGAATGCGATGATTCAGGCAGCTTGATCAAGTCTTAGAGAATGCGCAGAAACGAAAGAAACCCCGCCAGAGCGGGGTTTAATTCAGGTTAATTTTTGTAAAAATTTAACGCAATAAAGTATTGATGTCGTCAACCACACCATTATGAGCGCTAATAATCTTTGAGATCGCTGAGAAAACTTTCTGAGCAAGACTCAACATCGGCACATATTCTGTCAGCGAAGCGGTAGAGCTCTCAAGCGCGTTCTGAACCACGCGTGAACGCGGACGATTGATATATTCACCCTGATCAACCGTTGAGAACTTCGCAACTGAAACTGGCACCATTTCACCAGTCGTGACAGCATTATTACTGCGCTTAAAATCCGCATAAACACTATGAATCTGCATCACACTCTGCTGATTACGAATCGTCAGATGACCGCTGATTTCTTCACCACCATTGCCAATGTTAAAAGTAGCGGCCACACCATCGATACTCATTGTCAACTGCTGATCGCCATTTAGGCTAAAAGCAACCCGATGAGTAGGTGAAGCGGCCAAACCAGCAAGCGCAGTTCCCATTTGAGGTAAAATCTGAGGACCACCGACCATAACAGGGAAGGCCGTATCTTCATAATTTTTAGGACGCTGTCGTAAAACAACTGCACCGGGTGCTAACGTAAAATTGCCAGTTGAGTTCTGAAGGGTAATGTTAATGTTTGTTGGGTTATAAACCAGCTCAAAGCCCCCTGAGTTCAGCGAATGAGCATCAGATTGACCAAAGGCAAAAGTCATCAGCGGCGTCACAGCAGGGTCAGCAGCAACTGCCCCTGTGGGATCCATATTGGTAATTTTCATATCCATCACGACATCAAAGCGATCTGTCGATGTCGATTCACCAATAATAATGCTGCCTGCACCTGATGTGCTGGACTCAACGTAGCCATTATTACCTTTTACATGGGTATAAACAGGGTTTGGACCAACCAGCAGACTAATAGGGCGATTTAGGTTAACAGGCGGGCGAGTCGGTGGCCCAAGCAAGCCGCCATAACCAATGTCTTTATATTCAGCTAAATAACTATTATCAATATCACCCGTGCTTTGAACAATATTTGTATCAAAAGTGGGCGTTGACAGCTCATCTGTATCGCCAGCGTCGTTATTTATTTTAAAGAAGGCCCTGAAAGCATCTCCATTTGTGCCACCAAAGATGACCCTGTTATCAGCGCCAGTGGCAACGCGATTTTCAATAATTAAACGATCTCGCAAGGTATCAAAGGTAGCAGTGACGTTACCCGGCGAAAAAGCATTGATTGCATTCACAATACTCTGAATACTAGTACCTGTTCCAACAACAGGACTCGCATTATAGGGCATTGTAAAAGTGCCGTTGGCCCCAAAGTTGATCGTAAAGTTCAGGTCGTTAACCAAAGGCGGATTAAGTGCCGTTACCCAGCCCGGATTATTAACAACCGGAATAAATGACGGATCGTCATAGGAAAACGTCAGGCCATCCATGCTGGTATTTAAGTTATTTTCAAGCCGAGTGGTTAAAGCCCCGTCTAATTCAAAGACAGTTGAACCATACTGAGACATTCTCAGATTGTCGCGGTTCAGAACGTCTAACAGTAAGAATGACTTATTGCCATAACGATTGAGTTCGCGAGAAATATTTTCAGCATCAAAATAATCTTGATCGCCTGTGCCCATCCGGACATAATCCTGACCGTTAGAGACCACACGCAAGCCCGCGCTATTGACGAGATAACCACCATCACCCCAATGAAACTCACCATCACGCGACAAATAATATTTATTTGAAGCTGGATTGTGAAGCACAAAGAAGCCTTCACCTTGGATGGCAAAGTGAGTCTGGGAGTTAGAATTAATAACAGAGCCTTGGCCCCATTCAATGGTTGTGGCCTGGACACTCAGAGTTGAGGGCGGAATAAAGAGATCATCGCCACTGACGCGGTTAACACCCAGACCGTCAGAGAAACTAATACGAGAGGTTTTGTAACCGGTCCGCGAGGCGCTCATCAGATTGGAATTGATCATCCCAATCCATTGATTCACGGCTAGAAGTGAATTAACTCCGACTTGACTCAATGACATGCGTTCTGCCTTTCGGTTGCAAAAAATACTCGACGGCTGACAGGAGCCCTGTCAGTATTGTACGTTTCCAAAATCAAATATTCTGGGGTGCTTATTTTGAATTTAACCACAAAAAAATACCACTCACAATATTTAATATTTTTTTAACAAATCTAGCTTTTAAGAGTTTTAAGCCATTCAGTCGCTTAAAACGCTCTAGCGGATGAGCAGGTTAACATCATCAGTCATATTGGTGCTGGTACTAATGATTTTTGAAATGGAAGAGAACACTTTTTGGGCCAGGCTCAACATCGGCAAATATTCAGTCAGTGAAGCCGTCGAACTTTCAAGCGCAGATTGAATAATCCGCGTCCGCTCTCGATCCAGCAAAGGATTACCCACTGTATCAGGGGTAGAATAACGGGGAATACTTAAAGCAACCAGTCCACCTGTCGCATCATGAGTCATCTCGCCTTTAAAATCAGCATAGATATTATCAACTTCAAGGCGGCCACCCTGATGGGCAAGCGAAAGATACCCGCTGCGCTGCTGAGAAAAACCAGCCAGGGAAAATCTGACTGGAGGTGAGCCATCAATTGAAACTTCAAAAAAACCATCTTTTGTGACATTGGCTGCCAGTCGATGGGGTGCTGCAGAGGGAATTCCTATTGTTGCTGGTAATGCAGCTGGCAGACTAGCGAGAATGACAGGTGGCTCATTTGGATCCCGATCTCGCAGAGCCAGACTAACGTTGCCATTATTGGGATCGTAAAAGAAAGTGAAGCCGCCAGAATCAACCTGTTCAGACTGATCATAGCCAAAATTAATCGCCAGACGATTGGCTGTTGTTCGGTAGTCAACCACCAGATCAAATG
>CAJYHH010000582.1 GCA_913773825.1 Candidatus Sericytochromatia bacterium
TTGCTGCCACCGGGCCCAAATGTACCGGGCACACCCGGTCAAGACCCCGCATTTCCAGGCGCAACGCCAGCTCCAGGTATGACGCCCTTTCCAAGTGGTTTTCCTGGCCCGCCGATCCCAACGCCCAGCTTGGGAATCAGCGCAACGCCCTTCCCCACTGCACCTAGTCCTGTGATTCCTACAGCCTTTGAGCCAACACCCTTTCCAACCGCACCTGTTGTAACGCCATTCCCGGCACCTAGCTTTCCGCCGGCAGGGTTTCCATTATGAAAAAAAACCTTAAAAACACATCAAAACTTAATTCCAAAGCTGTCTGGATTGCCAGTTGGGTTGGAGCTGTCTGCCTATTTGGAGGTCTGATGTCCTGCGGCGGAGAAGATCTGCCCCCAGGCCCAGGCCAGATTATTCCCAATCCAGAACGCTCTTATATCCCTATCAACAACTCTCCGTTTCCGGCTACTCCGCAACCGGTATCGCCCTTTCCGGCGACGCCACAGCCGCAGTCGCCATTCCCAAATGCATCACCTTTTCCAGCCACTCCACGACCGGCTCCACCTTTTTAGCCTGAGTCAGCGCTAAGCCAGCGCCAGAGTTCGGTAGAGTCAGGTATAGTATTAGCCAGAGACTCTGCCGACTTTTCGGCAACTCATTCAGCAACTCACTACGCATCGGAGGCTCGTTTATGAAGCTTTTTATTGGTTCTGCTCTCTTTGGCCTGTTCAGCCTGACGCTGGCATTGACTGCCTGTCAGCCTCCCCAAGCAGCAGATCCCAATGTAACAGCCCCTGTGTCCGCTGCACCTGTAACCATTGATAATCTGGGCTCCACCACCACGGGCTCACCCAGACCCACTACTTCTCCAACAGCAACAGCTTCACCCACTCCGAGCGCAACAAGCAGTGCAACTGCAAGCCCTGCAGCCAGTCCGTCGGCCAGTCCCGAAAGCACACCCACTCCAGCTCCGACTGTCACCCCGGCTCCGGTTGTCAGCCTGGAACCCAGCCGTACCCCTAGCCCTGGCCCTGCTGGCGTTTAAGCCAAGTTTTATCAGCTAAAATCCGCTCTATCGGCGGATTTTTGAGTTCCAGTCAGAGCCGATGATAGAATAGACTTATGAATTTTGATTATGACTATATCGTGATCGGCTCAGGCTTTGGCGGAAGTGTTTCAGCTTTACGGCTCAGCCAAAAAGGCTATAAGGTCGCCGTTCTTGAAGCAGGCAAACGCTTTTCAGACCAAGACTTTCCCGCCACCAACTGGAGCCTGCGTAAATTCTTATGGCTGCCTCAGCTGCTCTGCTTTGGAATCCAGCGTATGACTTTATTGCGCGACGTTTTAGTTTTAAGCGGCGCAGGTGTTGGCGGTGGCAGTCTGGTTTATGCCAATACCCTCTATGTCCCACCGGAAGCATTTTTTGAACATCCCACCGTGCAAAAAATGGGCGGCAGTAAGGGGATCCTCCCTTATTATGAATTGGCAAAAAAAATGCTGGGCGTGGTCAAAAACACCCGCCTCGGCCCAATCGACGAGCTGTTTTTAAAAACCGCCAAAGACTTTGGCGCTGAAGACACTTTTTCACCCACTTCAGTCGGCGTGTTTTTTGGTGAAGCCAACAAAACCGTTCCAGACCCTTATTTTTATGGCGAAGGGCCTGAGCGCACGGGCTGTAACGAATGCGGGGGCTGTATGGTTGGATGCCGCCATGGCGCCAAAAACACGCTGGTTAAAAACTATCTCTATTTAGCTGAAAAACTCGGTGCGGTGATCATCCCCGAAACCGAAGCCACAGCGATCCTGCCTTTAAATCACGATGGTTCAGCTGGCTACACGATTCAGACCCGCACCACCACTCACGCCAAAGGGAAACCCGAACGCGTTCTGCGCTGCCAGGGTATTGTGATATCAGCCGGTGTGC
>CAJYHH010000583.1 GCA_913773825.1 Candidatus Sericytochromatia bacterium
CTTTCACCGGCATACATTGGCGGCATTTCACCAACGACCGTAGCCAAATCCAGCTGTTTAGCCAGCTGCAGCTTTAACACCGTATAGCCGGTTTCTTCAGACTGATAGGTAATATGCTCAACAATGCCCTCAATTAACTGCTCTTCGTTAGAGGGCTTAGGCGGGGCTGAAAGAGGTATCAGATGAAGACCATCATCGCTCATATATCTATTTTAACAAGGGCTGTGGAGGCTGTGGGCTGTAGGCTATAAGGGCCGTGGGCTACGGACTAAAAGATGATCCCAGACGGCGCTGGGCTCATAGACACCCCCTAAATTTTCAACTTGCTCTGGACTCATGCGATAAACCCAAACCTGATAAGGGCCCTGTTCTGTTTCAACCGTCAGGTATTCTCGCTGGTAGAGGCTATTGTCTGGATCAGCGGGGTTATACTCTTCGACCACGTCTAATAAAGCCAGCGCTGAGTGATCCTCAAATAACAAAACATAACCCTGAATCTGATCCTCACCGACTGTCACAGCTGGGTATTCCAGTCCTGGCAAATGATACAGCCGCCCCGGCATCCAGGCAGCTAAGGCCTGGGGCCGGAACGACTCACATTGAGTTTTGTAATACATGCCACCGGGTTTAAGCGTGCCGTAGACAAAGACGGCAAGCGGGCGATGGGCCGTGAGTGGTGGGTTTTGGGTCAGATCTTCACTCATAACTCACCACCCACCACTCACAACATGACACATTGTGGGATTATTCTTCCTGCTTTTTCAGCTTGCCGGTGTGCTCTTTGAGTGGGCCTGTGCCCCAAGCGGCCGGAAAAGCAGCAGGCTCATCTGCGGCGGTTTCAGCATGCGGCTGATTGTCAGCACCCATCAGCTTCATCAGCATCAGGAAGGCCGCAAAAGCCGCATAAGCAGCAGCAATGTAATAACACAGCTCAGGATGATGGCTCTCGGGAATCGCCCAGGGCAGATAAATACTGCCATTGCCAGCCACTGAATGAATAAAGCCAAACAGCGTCAAACCTGAAGTCACGAGCAGCGTCACAATGGCCTTCGTCAGCTGGCGATCGATCATAAAGGCCATAAAGGCCCCCCACATCATCGCCGTCAAAATAAAGCCATGGCCCAAGAGCATATAGACCGTAATCGTACTTTCAAGCGCATGCGGCAAAGCCACAGATTTGAGCACTTCTGGCCCGTTGGGAACAGCGCTGATCAGCCCTGTAAACTGGCCACGGAAGTTCTCGATCTGAATATTCACCAGCTGAGCAATAGACGGCAGAACCGCCATGCCAACCGCTGGATAATGGGCATGAGGCACAACCAAAAAGCTCTGTTCAATAATATCGAGACCGACAAAGATCAGAATCCCTGCCGCAGCTGGAGCGGGAATCAGGTCAATAAAGAAACTGGTGTAGCCCAGCATGCCGCCAAAGCCAATAAATAGCCCGGTGGCCAGAACGTAAGCAGCACGGGCACCCATCGCTTTATAAGCAGGTTGGCCGATATACGGCGTAGACTGAGCCACACCACCGGTCAGGCCCGCTGCCAGCGTTGCAATCGCTTCAGTCAGCAGAATCGCACGGGTATTGTAGTTATCACCAGCGACACGAGCGCTCTCAGTGACGTTAATGCCACCCACAATCGTCAGAATACCAAAGGGCAAGGCAATCGGCAGATAGGGCAAAGCGGCCTGTAAACCGTCCAAAAATCCCAGAGTTGGCATCGGCAGCGCAAAGCGCATGGTCAGAGCCGGGACTTTCATGGTTTCAAGGCCGAGTAGTCCCATTGAACCCGTGACGTAATAGATAATTGTCCCGACTACAACTGCTGTAAAAATGCCGGGCAAACGACCTGGCAGCTTATATTTAGCCACAACCGTATAGAGAATAATCCCGAGCGAGACCATGCCGACAACCGGCATTTTAAAAATATCCACTAAGGGCACAACCGCTAGCAGCGCGGCACCGATCCCGGCCAGCGAACCTAACAGACCCGCCTGGGGCACATTGTCCTGCACCCATTGGCCAATAAACGAAAAGATCACTTTGACAATG
>CAJYHH010000584.1 GCA_913773825.1 Candidatus Sericytochromatia bacterium
TTGTCAGGCCCTGGTGTAAACAAGAACTCTACTGGGATGTACGCTTTGCCTATCAAGAGGCCGTCAAACTAGCCTGTGATCAAGCTGGGATCAAAATTCCTTTTCATCAACGGGATGTGTATCTGCATTTTCCAGAAGCTGGACTTGATGTGAGGGTTTTGCCATATGAACAGCCACCAGAACCAAGCTAAACTATCATCTGAGGGCGTTAACTTGATTCATTTTCAGCGCGACCAGTCTGGAGAGCCTGAGCAGACCCAACAGCTTTATGACCAAGTGCAAACCCAGCTCAATCAACTTGATGCATTAGAAAGACAAATTCGCTTAGGTTTATTCGGTGAATTGGGTACACTGGCTCGTCAGATGAGGGATTACCCAGCGGCCATTTTGCACTTTGAAGCCGCGATTAAGCTGGCTCAAACCTTAAAGGATACCAAGCGTGAAGCCGCAAATAGGGTGCGTTTGGGTGTTGCTTTACACCATAGCGATCAGCCTCATTTACTCAGTCAGGCTATAGTCTGCTTTCAAACCGTGATTAAAACAAATCAACCAGGCTATACGGAGTATCATGATTTTGCCTGGCAGCATCTGGGGAAGCTATGGGTAGAACAGCGTGAGTATAAACAGGCTAAAAACTGTTTTGAGCAGGCCCTTAAACTGCGTCAGAGCAAACAAAATGCTGAGTTAATTGATTCAACTATGCAAGCACTAAAGGGTTTAGAGGCTCTGATCTCTGAAATTTAAGCGATTGAACGCTTTTCGATTAAAATGACACATGACCTGATTGAAGGATAGTAAAGAATTTAATATTCTGTTTGAGATGAGGCTTACCATGCTAACGCGTTTGAACTTAACGTCAATGCTGTGTTTATTGGCTTTAACCGCCTGTGCGACACCGAATGCACAACCCCAGCCTTCAGCTTCTGGCACATCTGCAGGTGTAAACAATCCTGCTCAGGTTCGTTTGCGCAGTGTTCAGGTCTCAACTTTGGCTGGCCAGGGAGAAGGCTTTTTTGGTTATGAAGATGGTAAAGATGCGTATTTTTATCATCCTAGCAGTGTATCTGTTTTGCCTACGGGTGAGGTCCTTGTGCTGGATCGCCAGAATCACCGGATTCGCAAAGTGATGCCTGACGGCTCTACCAGTACTTTTTGGGGCGATGGTGAGCGCGGCAACCGTGACGGTGTCAGCGGGACCGGGCGTTTTAATCAGCCTGTTTCGCTGCTTGCGCTAGGCAGTGAAGTTCTGATTGCAGACGCTCAAAATCATAATCTGCGACGCTTACGTAATGGCGAACTCACTACCCTGGCGGGGATCAGTGATGCAGGGTTCAAAGATGGCCCGGTTAATCAAGCCGCTTTTAACTGGCCCAGTGATGTGGTTCGGGATCAAGATGGGACACTTTATGTCAGCGATCGTTATAATCACGCCATTCGTAAAATTTCTCCAGAAGGTATTGTCAGTACCCTGGCAGGCAACGGTGAAGCCGGACCTGAAGACGGCAAAGGAGCTAGCGCAAAATTTAATGAGCCAATGGCTTTGATTTTTGGGCCTGACCGCCATCTCTATGTTGCAGACAGTAAAAATCATTTAATTCGCAAGGTCAGCCTGACAGGTGAAGTCAGCACTTTTGCAGGGACAGGGTTGCCGGGTTCACGCGAAGACAGTCGTTTAAAAGCAGAGTTTAGGGAGCCTTCTTCGCTGTTGTTTGGAACAGACGGCAGTTTATTTGTCAGCGATCGTTTTAATCACCGGATTCGCGTGATTAGCCCCGAAGGCCAGGTGACGACCCTGGCTGGAACCGGTAAGCCAGGATACCGCAATGGCAATGGGGCAGACGCGATGTTCAGCTATCCGTTTGATCTGACTTTTGACAGTCAGCAAAACATTCTGGTGGCTGACCACGGCACTCACTCAGTGCGCAAGATCGCGATCAAGTAGAAGCGTATCTAGAGGCAGTTTTTCTGCCTCTAGATACGCTAAATTATTTGATGTAGTCGACCATATCCAGGCCTAGGGCCTGATATAGCCGTGCTTTGCGCGTATTGAGATCAAAGCGCGCGGTGATCAGAGCCGTTTGGGCCTGCTGCAAGCTGAGCTGAGAATTGATGATATTTAACATCAGTCCAGCGCCCTCGCGGTAGCTGACCTGAGCAACGCGCAGACTTTCCTGGGCGAGTTCCAGGCTGGCCTGGGACATCTGTTCACGCTCAAGCGCTTCGCGAATATCTAGCAAAGACTGCTCAATGTCGAGAATCACTTTTTGCTGAGCCTGATCCAGGCTGATTTGGGCCTGCACGGCGGTTTGCTGAGCACGTTGAGCTTTGGCTTGGGCTGCAAAACCATCAAAGACGGGCCAGTTTAAGTTAAGACCGTAGTTGAGATTCTGAATCGAGCGGTTATTGCCGCCTGCAACTGCGTTATCCTGAAGGGCATAACGAACCTGAGCACTTAAGGTTGGCCAGACAGCACGAGCTTGAATCGTGGCGTTGATTTCAGAAATTTCGCGCTGTAGCTTGAGCTGGCGTAAATCCGCACGGTTTTCCATCGCGGTTTCAAGACCCTGTTTAGCGTCAGTTTTATAGTCACTGACACTTGCATAGGTATTTAATTCAACCGGGTGCAGGGTTTCGCGTCCAATTACCTGATTCAGGCTCATTTTGGCTTTTTCGTAAGCTGCCAGATCCAGACTCAGACGCTGCTGAATCTGAAGCTCCTGGCTCTGGGCGTGCAGCAGATC
>CAJYHH010000585.1 GCA_913773825.1 Candidatus Sericytochromatia bacterium
CCATTCAAGCCGCCTTAGACGCGGGCATCAACTTTTTTAATACCGGTGATTTTTATGGCATGGGCCATAATGAAATGGTATTAGCCAAAGCTTTAAAAGGTCGCCGTGACCAGGCCTTCATTAGCGTTAAATTTGGCGGCATGCGCGACCCTCAAGGCCATTTTGTCGGCTTTGATACGCGCCCGGCAGCGGTCAAAAATTTTGCTTCTTATTCGATGCAGCGTTTAAAAACTGACGTGATTGACCTGTATCAGCCAGCGCGTGTTTCACCGGATACGCCCATTGAAGAAACAGTTGGCGCCATTAAAGAGTTAATTGAGCAAGGCTATGTGCGCTATTTAGGTCTGTCTGAAGCCAATTCGGATATCCTGAGACGGGCGCATAAAATTCATCCGGTTGCAGCCATTGAAGTGGAGTATGGCCTCGCAACCCGCGTAATTGAACGTGAACTGCTGGCCACTGCCCGTGAACTCGGCGTTGCGGTTGTGGCTTATGGCGCTCTTTCACGCGGTTTATTGTCTGGGGCGATGAACACCCAGCAACTGGGTCCACTGGCGATGTTCCCGCGTTTTCAGGGCGAAAACCTTGAGCATAATCTCAAACAAGTCGATAAACTGTCAGAAATAGCCGCAGCTAAAGGCTGCAGCCCCGCTCAGCTGGCCTTTGCCTGGATCTTAAAACAAGGTGAAGTTCATAATCGGGATATCATCCCCTTAATTGGCACCAGCAAACGCAGTCGCTTAAGTGAAAACCTGGGCGCGCTTAACGTCCAGCTCAGCGAAACTGATTTAATTGAGTTAAATCAGGCCTTCCCAGAAGGCAGCTTTGCCGGAGACCGTTACCCAAGTGCTTTAATGAGTTCAGTGGTTAAATAAGCTTTGTCAGATGTGTGAGCAGCATCAGGCTCTCACATCTGATCCCCGATGGGTCTGAGTGCGTGTAAAATAAGCCTATGCCCCGTACTGGATGGACCGTAGAAGAACTTAAAAGCAAAGCCCTTGATGCCGCTGAACGCGTGATTCGCAACAGCGGCTTTGAGCGCTCCAAGCTTACAGATGTTGCCCGTGAGCTTGGGATTAGCCATGCAGCTTTATATAAACACTTTGATAGCAAAGAAGCCCTGCTAGACGCAGTCACAGCCCGCTGGCTAGCGCGGATTGATCATCAACTCACCGATGTGGCTAAACACGCCAGCAGCGCACCGGAACGGATTCGTGAATGGTTTTTAGCCTTATATCGCTGCAAACGCGAAAAAATTTTAGTTGATCCAGAACTGTTTCGGGCCTTTGACACTTCGTCGTTTAAAGGCAGCCCTGCGGCTTTAGCCCATCTTCATTTTATGCAGAATCAGTTAACTGACCTGATTCAACAAGGCGTCCATGCAGGCAGCTTAAAAACAGAGCATCCAGATCAGGTCGCTGCCCTGCTCTTTGAAGCCACAATGGCTTATCATCACCCCAGACTGGTGCTCGAACAGCTTGAAACAGACCGTGAACCCGCCCTGAATCAACTGCTGGATGTGCTGCTCTCTGCTTACGCTCCGGAAGCTCCTGTTGACACTGATTTTAACTTCTAATGACCAGCCACCCGCTACTAGCCACCAGCTATAACTCAGCTGTGTTATACAGTTAGCAGATCAAGCAACAGAGGTTCTTTAAGCCATGCAGGTGCGCCGCCATCCCGAACAGTTTTTACCCCGACTAGAGCGTGTGCTTGCGCGCCCCAGATCCTTTGAGCACGATCGCTCCCAAATTCTGATTCAACGTGTGTTAGCCATGCCAAAAGAGCATGTACGAGCTGCGGCTGAAGACGTCTTAGCTGAATTTGGCCAACGTCATCGCCGTCTCGCAAGTGTCCTCGAGGCCCATTACCAGACCGCAAGTGCCCATTTACCCGAAGGCGCTCAGCCTGATCGCTGGCAGCGCCTGCTGATTGGCGCTTATTTTACAATGGAATATTCTATTGAATCAGCGGCCTTTTTTAACCCCAGTTTAGTACCGGCTCCTTACCAGCCGGATTTACCAGCTGGCGCGATGAAGATCTGCTTTAGCTTTCGCGCGGTGGGTGAAGGGCATATTTCTTCGCTGGTGTTTCGCGAAGCTTTATTAACAGCTGAAGGTCTGCTTGAACCGGGGCCAGAAGGCCGCTTTGTTGACGCACCCGAATCCACCGTATTCCCCGAGCATGCTCTCAGCGATCTAAAAGGCCTTGAAAAGCTGCCCGACAGCTATAAACATAACTTACTTGGGCGCCTGACCAATCCTTTTACTTATACTCAGTTGCGCCAGGCCGTTGATGAACTGCGAGGACACGATACTCCATCAGATGTTCACAACCATCTGCAAGATCTGCTCACTAGCTTTGAAGATGTCTATGAACTCCAGTTTTCTTTAGACACGTCTCTGAGTGAGCGCGTGATTTTCCCGGTGCTTGAACATGAGCGCAACGGGATTGAAGACGCCCGCTTTGTACAGTTTACTGAAGATGATGGTACCCAGCGTTATTATGGCACCTATACAGCTTATGATGGCCGCCGGATTCAGCCCCGCCTGCTCGAAACCACTGACTTCCGCAATTTCCGCTCGCTGGGTTTAACAGGTGCCGGCGCCGTTAACAAAAATCTGGCGCTGTTCCCGCGCAAAATTAACGGCCAATACGCCATGCTGTCACGGATTGACGGTGTAAATAACTTTATTATGTTCTCTGACAGACTAACCCACTGGGATCAGCCTGAGCTGTTAAGTGAACCGGAAGCGCTCTGGGAACTCGGCAATTCAGGCAATTGCGGCTCGCCCCTAGAAACCTCTGCCGGCTGGCTGGTGATTACCCACGGTGTCGGCCCCATGCGCAAATACGTCCTCAGCGCCCAATTACTCGATCTGGATAATCCCCGCAAACTGATCGGCAAACTGCGTGAACCCCTGCTGATGCCGATCGAATCTGAGCGCGAAGGTTATGTGCCCAACGTGGTTTATTCCTGTGGCAGCCTGATTCATAACGATCGGGTGATTATCCCCTATGGCATCTCAGATCGTTTAGGCGGCGTAATGAGCGTGGATCTTAACGAGTTACTGAACAAATTAACTGCCTAAACGTTTAGTCCAGAGTCGATACCGGTTGAGCAAGCAGCTGCAGCAGATCGCCAATGTTGCAATGCTGCTCCAAAGGATGGCGCAGTGAAGAGCTTTTATCAATCACATAGCGATTGCGGCGACCCTCGCGCTCGCGATAAATCACGCCGCCACTCTCAAGATCTGTGACAATGCGCTGAACCGCCCGCTCGGTGATTCCAACCTGTCGTGCCACTTCCCTGAGCGTCTGATCAGAATTTTGAGACAGACAAAACAATACATGGGCATGGTTCGTTAAAAAAGTCCAATGACTTGCGGGTTTTTCAGACATCATTCCTCATCTGACAGGGGATGGCTCATGGATTAAAAACCTGTTTTAAACTTTTTAAAACCACCCAACAGGCGACTAAAAGCGAGCAGGTCTTCTGTAGCCTCAGCCCTTTGTTTGTCGATTAAAGCTTACATAGAAAACGATAACATGAAAGAATTGTCGTGTCTAAATTTTCCGCAATTATTTTAAACAGTTAAAAAACACTTAAATGTTTGGATTATTTTAATTTTTGTCAATTTTCCAAACAAAAAAAACATTTAAACCTAAGCTTAAGAATTTGACACTTTGCTCAATACTGGGAAAAAATTAAAAAGGTCAAATAAGACAACTAAATAAAGGGTTTGCCCGGGCTGTATCTGGGAGATTAATTAACCCTTTAGGCTCAGCAATACACGAAGTATTTTTCAGGTTATAATATTCACACAATATAATTCGTGATACCATTTGCTTACCATTTGCTTAAAAGTAGCTTGCAAGGAAAGCCTCTATGTTGCCGCCAGCTCAAACAGAGTCAGTCTCACGAGATGTATTTGAAGGCCTCATTACTCAATTGGGGCTTGGAGAGCCAGACGCGGTTCTGGGATTATGGCATGAACTGCTTCAGCAACAGCCAGATGCCTTAGATGAGCCCGCGATGCGATTCGCTTTAATCGAACAGTTGGCTTTATTGTCAGGTGCTCACAGCCTGCGGCTGGTGATGAGCAACAAGCGCGAGTTCAGGGCCCAGGCCCAGCGCTATTGTCTTGTGACGCCGCTTGAAGACGGCAGCTGGCTGTTAGCCAAAGGTAAACAGGCCGTCAAACAATTGTCTGTTGACCACTGGCGGGAGTTTAAATCCAGACGGCTGGCTAAGCTGTTTAAACGTTCTGATCCCCCGATCTGGCTCGCAATTGAAACTTTTGCCAGCAGCCAGACCGCTACGCGCCTGACGCCACTGGCCCGTCTGCAGGTCATGCTTCAACCTGAGCGAGCTGAGCTGGGTCTGGTTTTGATTTACTCCTTGGGAATGGGCCTGCTTGGACTGGGAGTGCCCATCGCGATTCAATCATTGGTCAACACAGTGGCCTTTGGTTCCCAGATCCAGCCCTTGACTGTGCTGACCTTCGTAGTTTTAGGTGTGCTGAGCGGCTTGGCGCTGCTGCGCTCGCTGCGAGTCGTGGTGGTCGAAATGCTCCAGCGTCGGGTTTTTGTCAGAGTCACTCAAACAACGACTGAACGTCTGATTCGGGTTTTGCCGACGGTACAAGAGCAGCGTCGACTGCCAGAAGTCGTCAACCGCTTCTTTGACGTCATGACCGTGCAAAAAAGCGCGTCGTTTTTACTGCTAGACGGCCTTGGGCTGCTGCTTCAGACCTTAACCGGCATGACCCTACTGGCGTTTTATCACCCATTTTTTCTGGCCTTTGACGTGGTGATGCTGCTGGCCATTGCGGTTATTTTGTTTGTGCTGGGCATTGGCGCCCAGCGAACCAGTATTCAGGAATCCAGTCAAAAATATGCGATGGCAGACTGGCTGGAAGAGTTAGCCATTCATCCACGTCTGTTTAAGCCAACCTCTGGCCAGCAGCACGCACTCTGGAAAACTGAAAGCCTGATTCAGGCCTATCTTAAAGCGCGCCATCAGCATTTTCGCGTGGTGCTGCGCCAAAATGTCGCGGTTTTTTTTCTGCAGGCCATCGGTAGCGCGGCTTTACTTGGGTTGGGCGGCGCGCTGGTAATCCGCGGAGAGCTGAGTCTGGGCCAATTAGTTGCTGCTGAGCTGATTGTCGCGGTTGTACTCGATAGTTTTACCAAACTTGGGAAACATCTGGAGGTCTGGTATGACTTGATGGCCGCCTTAGATAAACTGGGCTACTTATATGATTTGCCCCAGGAACCCCAGCCGACCGGCTTGTTGCCCAGTCAGCGCGGGCCGGTGTCTGTACGGCTTGAAAAGCTTTTTTACCGGCATCCCCAGCATCTGCGCAGCCTGCAGAATATTAGCCTGGAGTGTCCGCCAGGCTTTCGTATCGCACTCTATGATCAACATACCTGGGAAAGCCCGGTGTTGCTGGAGCTGATATATGGGTTGCGAAGACCCGACAGCGGCCAATTGCTGATCGATGGGCAATCCCTGCTTCATTTGATGCCAGCTGATTATCGCGCTCGCGTCGCGTTTGTCAAAGATATTCAGCTCTGTGAAGGCACTCTGTTTGACAATCTGCGTTTAGGCCAGCGCGATTTGAGCCGGGAACAAGCGCGCGAACTGCTGAAAGAAGTCGGCTTATGGGAAACGGTCAATCATCTTGAGCTGGGTCTTGATACCAGACTAAAGTACAACGCTCTCCCTTTGACCCTAGAAGACGCCCGGCGCCTGATGCTGGCGCGGGCTTTAGCCATGCGGCCACGCCTGCTGCTGATTGACGGGACACTGGACTAATTGGCCTGGCAGGCTGACGGACCCTTAGCGCGGCGCTTATTGGGACAACGGGACATGACCCTGATTGTACGCACTCAGCTGCCAGAACTACTCAATGGATTTGATCGGGTCTATGCATTTTCTGAAGGCCAGCTCCAAGAAGTCAATGCTTCAGATCGGGGTCAGGATGTCTAACAAACCGGAATCGCTTTCTGCTGAAAAACTCTGGCAGATACACAATCCTGCCAACCTGCAAACGCCGTGGCTGGCCCGATCGTTTGCCTTCTGGCTTTTGCTGATGATGCTGATCGCCGTGCTGATGCTGGTGTATTTGCCCTGGCAGCAAAACGTCTTTGGCAGCGGCAGCGTGATTGCCTTTTCACCCCTTGAGCGCAGCCAGGCGATTGAAGCGCCGATTGATGGGAGAATCAGACGCTGGTACGTCAGCGAGGGCCAACGAGTAAAAAAAGGCGATTTAATTGCCCTGATGGCCGATAACGATCCGGATTACGTCAATCGCCTGCAGCAGCAGCGCCAGACTCTGCTCAGCCAGATCAGCTTTGCTGAATCTAAAGTACTGGCTTATCAGATGGGCGTTCAGAATTACAGCACAGCCGTCAGCCAGACTGTCGCCGGAGCCCGGGCCAAAGTAGAAGCGGCCCAGGCCAAACGCGCAGCCGCTGCCGAAGACCTGAGTTCAGACCTGGCCAGCCTTGAAGCCAATCAGCTTAATCAAGAACGCGAACGCAGCCTTCAGGCTGAAGGCCTGACGTC
>CAJYHH010000586.1 GCA_913773825.1 Candidatus Sericytochromatia bacterium
GACGTATTCTTCCTGCAGCGCCATGTTTTCATCAAAGGTGATGTAGGCAATTTCAGGCTCAATCATCCAGAACTCAGTGAGATGTTTGCGAGTTTTGGATTTTTCAGCACGGAAAACAGGGCCTAAACAATAGACTTTGCCCATCGCCATGGCAGCTGCTTCCATATATAGCTGACCCGTCTGGCTAAGATACGCTTTTTCGTCAAAATAATCGATTTCAAACAGGGTGGTTGTGCCCTCTGCAGCGTTAGCTGTAATAATCGGGGCGTCCACGTTCACAAAGCCACGGCTATTAAAAAAGTCGCGGCTGGCTGCCATCACTTCATGACGAATGCGCATGGTCGCCATTTGTGTAGGCGTGCGCAGCCAAAGATGGCGGTTTTCAAGCAGGAAGTCAGGCCCGTGTTCTTTATGACTAATCGGATACTCGTCTCCGCTGCGATGAACCAGTTCAACGCTCTGAATGCCGAGTTCATAGCCGCAATAGGGCGCACGGTCTTCTTTGCGCACGGTGCCTGTGACAATTACAGAACTCTCCTGATTGGCTTCGCTGGCGGCTTCCCAACTGGCTTCGTCAACTTCTTTTTTAAAGGCGACAGCCTGAATAAAGCCGGTTCCATCGCGCAAAATCAGGAACTGCAGTTTGCCGCTCTTGCGCTTATTATAGAGCCAGCCGCGCAGGGTGACGGTCTGGCCGTCGTATTGGCCGATGGTTTCGATGGTAGCTACGGTCATGCATTGCTCCTTAGTAAAGCTGGGATATAGCTTGTGGCTAGTGGCAGGTTGCTAGTCGCTCAAATAAGAAGTAAAAGGCCAGTTTCGGAGTGATTCGGCACATGTTCATTGCAACTAGTTAACAGCCCATGTGCATTGTAGCGCCATGCCACAGTAGCGGGTAGCATTCGCGCTCTCTCAATCTAGAGTTAACAACTTACAAGCTCACAAATCATGGTGTGAGATGGACTGGAGTAAAAAGAGATAAGCTTCGCCACCGTCGTTATCTGCACCCAGCCAAAATTGATTCCCTTGAATCGCAAGGCCCTCAATTTTTTGGCCTTTAAAGGCAGGATTCAATTCAGTGAGATTGAGCAAACCATCCGGTTTAAGCACGGCTTGTTGACGTTTCTGACTATAGTGATCAATCCAGCCCAAATAACTATCGCCAATTTCACCGTCTTCATACACACTGCTGGTACCTTCAGTTGAAGCCGTTAGCCAGAGTCTGTCATCTGCTGACACATATTCTAAAGCTGAAACACCGACAAAAGGCGCTTGGGGGAGCTCTATTTTTTGCAGGCCATTTAATTGCATGGACTCAGTCTGAATCTGAATCAGATAATTAACAGGCTGGGCTATATGCCCACGGTTGGCAAGCAAGAGCTCAGTTTTGACACTGGCTGCACCTTCAATATTGACTTCAAAGTCATCTAAGCCCAGCAGACTTTTACCGGCTTGAGCAATCTGAGCATAAAGTGCTGATAGAGATTGATAGATAACGGTTTTTTGGTAGAGATCATAACGCACCAGTTGTTCACGCCTTGATGCAAGAGAACCCGAGCCCAAAACCCAGAGTTCACGCCTGATGTTTTGCGCTTGATTTTGCGCCTGGTTTTTCTCGTGTTTTGTTTCAATTAAAACAGAAGCTTCATAATCAGGTTTAAGCGATTTAGGCAAAACATCTGTCGACCCATCCGGGGCTAAAGAAATCATTTGCCCTTGGCTCAGACACTCTGGCTCCAGACAATAAAGTACAGGCATATTGTCAGCCAGGGCGTAAAGCCCTTCAGGCGTCCAGGTCAGCGAAGAAATACTGGGTATCGCCAGCAGTTTTTGCTGCTTGATTAACTGTAAGGGCCTATTTTGTTTCATCTGCTTTGCCTCTGCTACCTGCTCAGCCGCATAAGTTTCAGTCAAACACTGACTAAATAACTGACCAAATAAAAATGAGCCATAAACCAGCAGGCTGAGTAAACTCAGTTTACTAATGACCTGCGGTCTATCGCTCATCTTTTTAATCTATTTAAGCCTTAGAATCCAGATGTTGTGCGAGTTTCAGTTACAAACACAATCGGATCACTTGAGACAAAGCTGACTCCTCGACGGTTTGGCGCAATTACGTCAAGCTTGGTGTAATAATTGCCTGGAATTCCAGGACGCACCCAGCTAAAGCTTTGATTCAGGCTTGCACCCAGTGCCGTAAAGGGCCCTACCGGTGACTGGCCAGCAGACCAGGCATAAGTAAACAGGCCTGACGTTGGGGGCTGGAAAGTCACGCCTAAAGTCACAGCTCCCTGAGCCCCAATATTAGCTGGGGTGGGGTTGGTACTAAAGAAGTCACGACTATTGCTTACAAAGGCCAGCGCACGGGTTGAGACAAAGCTGACAGCTGAACCATCAGGGTTTGACATATCGACTTTGACGTAATAATTACCGCTGGCACCTGGGTACCAGTTAATTTCAGCTGCTTTGGGATTATCATCAAGGGTTTGAGCCGTCTGCCAGGGTCCAGCAGGAGAAGGTCCAACCGTCCAGGTGTAAGTTGCGTCTGTTCTGGCTGAAGGCACATTGGCGCTTAATCTGACAGAGCGGCCCATTGAGACAGCCCCTTCAGGAGAAGCATTTACAACCCCTGTTGCCTCAGTCACGTTAACTAATGCAGAGGCAGAGGTATAAGTGGCTTTGGCAACATTTGCACCTGTTACTTCAGCACGCAGGAAGAAGTTACCGGCAAAAGCAGGCGTCCAGCGCACATTTTGGCCTTGACCCGGAATGGCCTGGAAAGGCGCCTGGGCGCTGGGTGCATAAAACCAGTTAATGCTGCGATCAGCCGGGATATCTCTTAGACCCAATACCACAGACTGACCCCGTACCAGACTTGCCGGAGAGGGCGTAACAATAAAGCGATCGTCACTGTCACGTACTGAAACCAGTACTTTAGAGGAAGTATAGGTTTTTTCTGTGCCGTTGGCCTCTACAACCCGCACACGCAGATAAAACTCACCTGTAGTATCAGGTATCCAGTCAACCACAGAGGTTTCACCCGCAATGGCGGTAAAGACGCCCTGAGGAGAGGTGCCATAAGACCAGATATAGCGTGAACTGGTAGCCGCACCAGGTACAGCGGCATTCAGACGCAAAGACTGGCCGCGAATTAACAAGCCCGAGGCAGGGGTTGTCTGAATCACTTCATCTGCTGCAGCCACTAAAACCAACGGCCGCGAAGAAGTATAGATCTGATCATTCGCAGCAGAAGTTCCCTGCAAGCGTAAATAATAAGAGCCAGCAGTGGGTGGCTCCCATTTAATGCTATTGCCCTGATTGGCGATCGGTACAAAGGGTCCAACAGGACTCTGAGAATAAGACCAGAGCCAGTTTTGATTGGGGAACTCAGGAATATTGGCACGTAAACTGACTTCATCACCAGCCAGAACACGGCCATCAGCGGGCTCAGTCAAAGCAATCCGCTCAGGTGCCGCAACAAAGACCGCTGCTGAAGGACTGGTGTAAACTGAAGAAGCGCCCGTACGAGTATCACGCATGTCAAAACGCAGGAAATAATTGCCAGCAGCAGCAGGCTCCCAGGTTACAGCTGAACTGGTTCCGCTAATCGGCTGAAAAGGCCCTTGAGCACTGGTCGCAGCTGACCAGCTAAAAACATAATGGCTCAGATCCGCAGTGCTATCTGCAAAATTGGCTTTTAAACTCAGCGTTGAACCCAGCACCACTTGAGCAGAGGGCGTAATCGCTATCGGCTGAACGGCGAGTTTAAGCAAAGGTCCTGTATCAAAACGCAGCATCCAGCTGCGAGAACGGCCATCAGTCAGCAGCAGTTCAATCTGGCCAGCGGTATCCGGCCGCAGCCCGGCTGGCAAAGGAATACTCAGACTACCGTCAGCGTTGCGCTGAACAACATAGGTTGTATTGCTGTTATCCAGCACAGCGCGAATTTCAGAGGCGTTGCGTAAAGCCTCGGGAAGCTGATCGGGTTGAATGCGCAAGGTCTGACCCGTTGCACTGGTCACAATCGTTGCACGTAATGGAGCACCCGTATCACCCACGCGGGCAGTAAGACCAGCCGGTGCCGAACAGCCGGCGAGCAGCAGCAAAGTAAGAAGTAGGGAGTGGTTTCTGTTCATAGCCTATATAGTGTCGAAGGATTTTACTTGAGTAAGGAATGGGAGTTTAGAACCGGTTGCAGCACCCATAAAGCGTGCCCAAGCAAGTACAGATACAACGCTACAGTACACTGTATCCAGCTGGGAAATAAAGTAACTGAGCGCTTTTGAGCTCATCTTTTTAAGTCCCATCTTAAACCTCCCAGTTCGGATATCGGTCGTCCCGGTATCGCTTGACTGAATTTATTTTACACTATAAAATTTTTACTATACAAATATTTTAGACTGTAATTATTTTAGTGAGTCTGAAGAATATTCACAATCTGGACAAGGTTAAATTAAGACACCGTGACGTCACCAGAATCCTCTGAGAACCTGCCTGAACAAGAACTCGAAGAATACAGTGAAGACGATTTAATTCATTCGATGGACGAAATGTTCATTTCGATGATGCGCTTCACTAAAAAGCAGATCCTTGAAGAAAGTATCCACCAAAGCGTCATTACGCCGCCGCAGTTTGGCATGCTGATTTGCTTAAAACACCTGGGCTCCCTGACGATGAAAGAGCTCTCTGAAAAAATGGATTTAACCCACGGGGCTGCAACTGGCCTCGTTGACCGTCTGCATCGCCTCGGTCTGGTTGAACGTGAACGTTCATCTGAAGATCGACGTGTGGTGTATGTGGCGCTGACGGAAGAAGGCCAACAATTGATTACGCGTATCGAACAGCGTCGACACGAAATTCTACGCAAAATCATCGCCCAACTGAATCCCGAAGAGCGCCGCCTCATGCTCAAGATTGACCGCTTCGTAAAGGAAAAACTGATGAACTATGTGGAATAAACGAACGACGCTTGCACTACTCTCTGCTCTACTTCTCGTTTCAGCCCCTGCGATGGCCCAGCCTGTCACCCAAGGCCCCGCTTCCCAAACAAGCCAGAGCATCCGGATTGAAGGCAAAATTTATGATGCCCGCAGCGGTGCCCCGCTGACGGGTGTTTATGTCCGCCAGCAAGAAGCGCTTAATTCCAGCTTTAGTGATGCTGAAGGCCATTTTAGCCTCGAAATCCGCAATGGTTTTGCGCCGATGGTGATGTTCCAGGCTGAAGGTTATGAAACCGTTGTGCTGCCTTTTGCGTCCAGCCAGGACAAATTGATTATTAATCTTCAGCCGCTGCGGGAATTCACATCTGATTTGCCTCCCGCTCAAAGCGATTTAACGCCCAAACGCTGGGATCGAATTTTTGGCCCGCAGTTTACGCTCTTTTACCAGGGCAATTACACCCTGTTTAATCAGAACAATGTTTCGATTAATGGAGCAGTGCTAAATGAATTTGGTATTAGTACCGATTTAATGCCGATAGAAGGCCTGGTTTTACGCGGCCGTTTCTTTAGAAGCCGGATGCCGATTGATGTTGCAAACTTTGAGTCTTCACCCGCTTTTTTTATTAATCATCAGCAGGCAAAAGTCGGTGCTGGATGGATTCAAAAGCTGGATGGCCCCCTGGAACTCTACCTCGGCGGCGATTTGATGTTTGACAACCGTTCGCCTGACAACCGTGACAACCAGACCCAACAGCCCGTTGCCTTTACTGGCACCTTGCTGGATCAAGAGCAGAACCGTCTTGGCCTGGGCTTAAACGCCGCTTTAGGCTGGGAAATCAATGATCGCCTGTCGCTGTTTCCGGAGTTTACGCTCTATCCAGTGATGGGTAATTTTGTCAGCAACGGCAGCCCTCACTATATGCTGGCAGGTGATATTGGCGCCAAGCTGCGCCTGGAGATTATTCCGGG
>CAJYHH010000587.1 GCA_913773825.1 Candidatus Sericytochromatia bacterium
CCTAGATTAACGCGATTGAGAACATCATGGGTCAGAGTATCCATTGCAACCAGTTCTGAACTTGCTGTTAAAGCATAAAGACGACGGCGATCATTAGACAGCTGCAGGTCAACAACCTCAGAGCCCAGGTCGAGTCTCATTGGCAAGCTGCTTGGAGAGGCGTCCATAAACTCAGCATAGAGCTGATTGTCGCTGAGATAAAAGCGCTGATGCGCAGGCATCGAAACCCAGACTTTAGCGTTAGTCGGGTTCAAACGTTCCCCAAATGATAAACCAATGCGTGGGTAGAGCGTAAAAGCATCAAATCCAGCCACAATGTCGTTTTCGCCATCCCACAGAAAGACCTGACCAGATGCGGCAGCCAGCTGTAGGGGTTTATTGCTGCGGAAGCGTTTATCCTGGTAACGCTTAATCACTGAGAAGCTTTCAGGCGCACGGGTATTGAGCTCCACGACAGAAACCTGACCAAAACGACGATTATAGACAAACAAGCGTTTACGATCCGGTGAAAGAACCAGATCATCAACGTTAAAGTCTACTGGCAGCACGCCTTCAATCGTCATACGCTCACGATCAATCATCGTCACATAGTCATTATTGCGGCTGGCCATAAAAAACAAACGCGAAACAGCAGGCGGAGCAGCACTGACTGTACTGACACGGGCTTTTAAAGCTCGGCTGTTGCCAGAAGCGCCGCCACCAGGAAGCAGATGACGGTCACCCAGCGTTAGCTGGAAGCGATGTAAACCGCCTTTAGCATCACGCAGGCCTACACCCAATTTATCTTTAGACAGGGCTTGTAAAGATGCGACTTCGACAGCAGGATCTGGCAGATCAAGCTCTTGTTGAATCTGACCAGACTTAAGGTCAATTAGACGGAGCTTTCCAGAGCCGACAGCCAGCGTCTGACCATCAGGCATTAAGGCCATATTTTTAGGATTCCAAAGCGGTGAACTGGAAGCGCCGGGTGAGTATTCGCCGATTTTGCGCAGAACGATGTCACGGGTTGTATCAACTTCCCAGACAGAGCCAAAATAGCCACCACAGAGTACATATAAACGATTGCTATTGGGGCTGGGCAATAAAGCCTGGATTCGGCGGCCAACCGAAATCTGAGCCTGCTGTTGACCTGATGCGTTTAAGACGCGGATCAACGACTGATAATGCTCAGGGTCAGCTGAAACTTCATAGGTTTTGGTAACGGCAGGATAACCTGTTACCTTTGGCTGCTGAACGCTGATGATTGCACCGCTATTAGCCATTGAAAAGCTTTGAGGCTTGTAATGATTGGGGTTGATCATGGGACGATTGCCGCTGTGCAAATCGCCCAGTACGCGCTTTTCGAGCACCAGATCTACAAGTTGAGAAGTACTGGCAGTAGGAGCGGCCGCAGCAGATGCAGCCAGCAAAGCGACGCCAAACCAGGCGCCAAGCAGGGATTTTATATTCTTGCTTTTCATGTTACAGGCCCGTGTGGGGATATTTGAGGTACTTACGGCTGTTTTTGCCCAGCAACATCGCAAGGGTACGGGAGCGGAACAGCACCTGCAGGCCGGCAAATCCGGCAATGACGGCCAGGATGGTCGTTTTCATGCGTGACTCCTACTCGGCAATGGGAGCGTTATTAATTAACCAGGTGGCGAAGGTTTCTGAGATTTTCCATTCTTTTCCGATATATTTACCCGGATAGGCCTTCACAAAGCCCAGGAAAATCGCGACATCCTCTTTGGTGACATTGGACATGATATCATAAATC
>CAJYHH010000588.1 GCA_913773825.1 Candidatus Sericytochromatia bacterium
CAGCTATTTCTAAAGGTTCCAGTTCGACCAAAAGCTGGCCATTTGAAACGCTATCGCCAGCTTGGCAATTGATTGTTTTAACAAGGGCATCAGCAGGGGCTGTCAGAGCGGTTTCCATTTTCATGGATTCCAGCACCACCAGGCTATCGCCCTGTTTGACGCTATCACCGGCTTTGACATTGACAAGGATCACTTTGCCTGTCAAAGGCGCTTCAATCTGGCCTGAGTGGCCGGTTTCTTCGGTGCTGCTGGCACGGCTTTGCTTTTGCAGCTCATAATATTCACCCTGGTACCAGGCCTGCAGTTTATCGCCATGGGCATGAACATATAAAGGCTGCTGCTGGGCGCCCTGGCGCAGCAGATAATGATGGCTATCGAGCGCTTTTAGCTCAATGCTAACACTTTTACCATCTACGTCAGCTGACTGTTTGTCTAAGGCTTTGACCTGATGCAGCTGATTACCGTGTTTAAAATAAGCCATTTCTCATCCTCGTTTATATCCCTGAAATGGGCGCTGCATTTAGCAGCGAGCGACTTGCTACCCGCCACCCGCTCATTAATATTTTCCTTCGCCGGCGTTTTCGCCTTTGACAATGGCAATCGAAGCAGAGGCGCCTATGCGGGTTGCGCCAGCCTGAATCATTTTCAGGGCGGTCGCCTGATCCCGAATACTGCCGCTGGCTTTGACTTCCATGTCTTTGCGCACGGTGCGGCGCATCAAAGCGATGTCTGCCTCGGTAGCACCACCTGGGCCAAAGCCTGTGGCGGTTTTAACAAAGTGAGCGCCGGCTTTTTCTGACAGTTTGCAGGCAGTGACTTTTTCTTCGTCGTTGAGCAGCGAGGTTTCTAAAATCACTTTAACGGTTTTGCCGCTAGCGGCCTGTACCACGGCCCGGATGTCATCTTCGACTTTTTGGTAATTGCGGCTTTTGAGGGCGCCAATATTAATCACCATGTCAATTTCATCTGCGCCATTGGCAATGGCGTGGCGAGTTTCATCTGCTTTTGTCTGAGAGTCTGTTGCCCCCAGCGGGAAGCCGACTACCGTACAGACCATCACGCCGGTGCCTTTAAGCAACTGGGCGCAGAGTGACACATAGCCAGGGTTGACGCAGACCGAGGCAAAGTGGTACTCAGCGGCTTCCGCACAGAGTTTACGCACCTGATCTTCAGTGGCTTCGGGCTTGAGTAAAGTATGGTCAATCATGCTGGCTAAATCTTTGGGCACAGCATGCAGGCCCAGAGCTGAAGAAACCCGCTGGGCACCGGCTTCCATCATGCGACGAACGCGTTCAGACCAATGGGTGACGCAAGTGCCATCCTGACAGGCTGTGCAGTTAGCGGGCAGGGGGTTCTGAGCGGGAGCTGCCGCCGCTGGACGTGCGCTGCCTGAAGGCATCATCGGCATGGGCGGCACTGGAAAGATCCGATCAACGTCAGTCAGAGCCCCAAAATGTACACCCATGTCCTGAACTTTATTGGCTTCAGATTGATAAGACTCCCAGCTATCGTCCAGCATCATGACCGGTTTATTGCGCTGCAGGGCTTCAACCGCGACAGCAGAGGCTAAACTGTCGCGATCCATGCGGCCAATTTTATGCAGAATGGTGCGAGTGGCACCAATCAGGGCCACGCGATCACAGTTGTTGACCAGATCTTTGGCTTCTTTGCCGCTGTCAAAGCTTATAAATTCAGTCTTGACTTCGCTCAGGCTTTCTCCGCGCCACAGGGACTGGGCCCAGCGCGGAGCACGGACGGTCAGCTCGGCTTTGTTTTTCCAGCTGCCAAGTTTAGCAAAAATCGGCTGGACCGGTAGATCAGAACGGCAGAGTAAAATCAGAACACGGCGATAGGGCACAGCTGGGGAGTTGGACGCTGCGCCAAGGTACATTTCCTGCATCAGTTCTTTTACAACTTCTTGGGTGATCTGTTCAATATTCATTTTAGTTCTTCCCAAATCCGTAGATTTCGCGTTCGAGCCGCAGAATTTTGTCGATGCGTTTTTGATGCCGCTCTTCAAACGGCGTGGTCAGCCAGACTTTGACAATTTCTTCAGCCAGGCCTTTGCCAATAATATTTGAGCCCAGGGTTAAGACATTGGCCTGATTATGGGCCCGGCTATTGCGAGCGGCAAATAAATCATTACAGACTGCGGCTCTAACACCCGGCAGTTTATTCGCAACAATCGACGAACCCAGACCTGCGCCATCAATCATAATTCCAACGCTGCAATGGCCTTCTGCGACGGCCGCCGCAACTAAAAAGGCAAAGTCAGGGTAATCTACGGCGTCGTTGCTGTGAGTACCATAGTCAATCACTTCGTAGTGGAACTCTTTGCGAATAAAAGCTTTAAGCTTCTCTTTAAGCTCATAGCCGCCGTGATCGCAGCCGATGGCCAGTTTCATAGGTGTTCCTTTGCTTAAATGCTACTTTTACAAGTGTCAGTCATGCTTAATTCATGCGTTCTGCTACTAGAACAGGCAGATGGCTGAATACTACAGCCTAGCAGACTTTGAGGCCCTCAACAAGCAGGCTCAGACTGGCAGTAAAAGGCTTTGAAGGCTGACATCCGCTTGCGGCTAACCCTGATTCCATGGGAGAACGTGAGATACAGATTTGCTCAGGCTGTAGCCGATTGTTCTGTTTCAAGAATCTGTTGAACAATCAGCTCAAGATTTGATTTTAGACAAGGCAGCTTAAGTCTATCTGTGGTGAAGTGATGAAGTCTTTAGACTAAATGACAACTCACACAACTAAAACAAGCAACGCTAGGAGCCGTTTATGCATCCGGGAATTCTGCTCGTCAACCTCGGCTCACCAGCCTCGACAGCCGTAAAAGATGTCGCCAGCTATCTCAATGAGTTTTTAATGGATGAACGGGTGATTGATTTGCCCTGGCTGGGGCGCAGGATCTTGGTCAGTGGCCTGATTCTAACCGGTCGGCCCAAGCGCTCAGCTGAAGCCTACTCCAAAATCTGGGGCCCCGACGGCTCTCCGTTGGTGCAGATTAGCCGCCAGCTTCGCGATCAGGTGCAGTTACGCACTGAGCTACCGGTCGAACTGGGCATGCGTTATGGTGAACCCTCAATTTTGTCTGGGCTTAAAGCCCTGCGCGCTCGCAATGCTGACGCTGTGCGCTTAATTCCACTCTACCCCCATTACGCCATGTCATCTTTTGAGACCGTTGTGGTCAAAGTCAAACAAGTGATGGCCGAAATGGGCTGGCAAGTCCCCCTGAGCGTGTTGCCCCCGTTTTATAATCATCCGCGCTATATCGCTTCTTTAGTGGCATCAGCTCAGGAATCACTCAAATGGGACTATGATCATGTGCTGTTTAGCTATCACGGCATTCCGCTGCGACAAGTCCTAAAAGTCGATCCTACAGGCTCTCACTGTGTGAATGAACCAGAAGGCTTTCCGCCCTGCTGCCGCAAACCAAGTCAAGCCCATCTGTATTGTTATCGCCACCAGGTAATGGAGACCACCGAGGCCTTTGTTAAAGCCGCTGGAATCCCCAGCGACAAATACAGCATTGCGTTTCAGTCACGCCTGGGCCGCACGCCCTGGTTACGCCCCTATACCGACTTTGAATTGCCGCGCCTAGCTGCTGAAGGCAAGAAAAAAGTCCTGATTTTGTCACCCTCATTTGTCTCAGACTGCCTCGAGACGCTTGAAGAACTGGGCATTCGCGGCGTCGAGCTGTTTACAGAAGCTGGCGGTGATGAGCTGCGGCCAGTGCCCTGTATGAATTTACACCCAGACTGGATCAAGACCCTGGTTGACTGGAGCGAAGACGACAAAGCTTTTGCCTCTTCAGATAAGGGCTCACCGGCTTTATCCAGCGTTTCGGGTCTTTAAAGCCCGCAATCAAAAATAATCAAGCCCCGGTTGAGTCTCAACCGGGGCTTTCTGCTTCAGACTGAATAAATCGCCTGAATGGCTTAGTCTTTACCGCGTACAGATACGGGATACCAGACTTCAAACGCAGCTGAGCGATGGACATTGCTCTGGGTGCGGGTTTTATCTGAAATATCCTGACCTTTGCCGTCCTGAACGCCAATATGGCCATGGCCTTTGGCGGGTTTGTAGACAATCACAGCACCTGCAGGCAGATTGTCGAGGTCACCGCGTGTTAATCCCTGAATCTGAACAAACTCAGGTGATTTAGACAGCATATTGGTGCCAGCTGTTTTAGCTGAGCCGCCATTACGGCCACCATACACTTTATAAGGGATGTTAATGGCGTCATCAATGGCACGCTTAACCGCTGTATAGCACATGGTGCTGCTGGGCATACGGCGATCCCAGGTCTGGGCTGCACCGGTCAGTTCTTTGCCGATACCAAACGCTTTTTCGCTGTCAATTCCTTTTTCGCTCAGTTGAGTGGCAACCATGTCCTGAACACGCTCAAAATCGTTGGCATACACTTTAGGCGCCACAGGTGCTGTGGGCTCGGTCGATGTCGTTGGCTGAGTGCCTGCTGGCGTTGTCACCGGAGGTGTATCTGGCGTGGTTGCCGTTGGATTGACGCTCGGCGTTGTGCCAGGTGTGCTGGTTGCAGGTGTGCTTGAGCTTGACGGTGTCTGAGCCGGCGTGGTGGCTGGTTTAGCGGGCTGAGCCGGTGGTTTAGCTGGCGGCTTGGCCGGTGGCGTCAGATTAGCGGGTCTGGGCACGGGCAATGGGACGGGTTTTGGGATCGCAGCTTCAAGCTTACGATAGACGTTATCGTCTTCTTTGGCGGCGTCTAATAATTTACGCAGGGTTTTTTCATCGACTTTGCCGGTCACCGTCAGATTATTGTCGCGCTGGAATTCTCTAATGGCTTCAGTGGTTTTGCTGTTGTAGACATCGGTGTTTTGTCGGGTTAAGCCTAAGCTTCTGAGTAATTTATTCAGCTCTCTGACTGTGGCTGACTGATCATCTGCTTTAAGCAGTGCAGGCGGCTCAGGCGGGGGAGCATCTTCAAGTAAGCTAATGCTGGTTGCGCTGGTGCCCTGCTGATTCTGAATCTGAGCCTGATCTTTAGGCGGCTGAGCAACAGACTGACCTGGAGTGGTCTGAGTTGGGGCTGTGCTGGGCGTTTGAGCCGTGGTCTGAGCGGGGGCTGGAGTTTGACCTGTTGCTTGAGTCTGTTGAGGAGTTTGAGCGGGGGCCTGGGTTGTACGGGGCTGGGGCGTAGGCGGCAACTGGCCTGTGCGGTTGGTTTGGGCATTGCCGTTCAAATAAGGCATTTTAATCTCCTGCTCTCTGAGTACATCCTGTGATACCTGTAATATCGTAGCAGAACTTGAGGATCTGTCCCTAAGAAAACTTTAAGATTTGTATATCATTCTTAATCTAAAAGTCTATGATCTAGATTCTATCAGCTTTTTAAGCCTATTTCTGAATGGAAGTTTTATCTAAAAATTCAATAAAATGCTCATCCCTATACGCTCTCAGTCCATTATTAGCGGGTCAAACAGCTCGCAAAACCAAAGCCAGGCAGCTCAACCCAGCTACTCGCTCCCTTCTACCCCTGTTCTTCTATTGATAAACTCGCGGAATATAGCGCTCAAGCGCTTCACGCAGCTTGCCGTGTTTGGGATCGCCAAAATACTCTAGCGGAATTTCAGCGCTGTCAGGGGGGACATTTTTTTCGCCAGGGCGAATAATCCGGGTCTGTTTGCCGAGCTTGAGGCCCATGACGGTCCTTTTGCCGATTGAAACTGGAGCCAGTTTAAGCACGTTGTCCCAGTCACTTTCAATGGTGTTCTTAACGTTTTTCCAGGTAATGCCTTTAGCTGAGACTGTCAAACTCATACTTAATAAAGCATGAGCTGAAGTCTGGGCATACCAGAGCATCACAATCATAATCGGAAAGCCCGCAATCAGCAGAATCAGATCCTGGCGATTGAGCTGGCCATCTAAAATCCCTAAACAGCCAATGGCGGGAATGACAAAGGCCCCGACTCCCATTGCCATGCTGATGGCGAGACCTGTGCTTTTATGGGAGCCGGTTGCTTTAAACTGAGTCGGGGTTTGGGTTTCATTTACTTGAGTCTGGGTATTAGTCATCCGTTAGTTTGAAGTCGATTTTACGCGCTTCAAGATCCTCGATATCGATTCCTGCGGCTTTTAAAGCCTTCTCAAGCTTACCATTGGCCACCCAGCCTGTGCCAAAGAAAGGCTTTTTATCGTTGGCGCGATCTGCAACCTGGCTATTGCTGTCATTTTTGAGCTTCGCCATCACCGCTGAAGAGGCTTTGTCTGATTTTGCTGCGGCATAGCGCAGTTCCCAGTTGGGGCTGGCGGCCAGGGCATCTGCCACTGTGCTGTCAGCTTTGCTATGGAACATGCTGAGAAAGCGTGAGTGTGAGTCTGTATCTTTACTGCTGGCAATTCGCTGCAGGGCTTTAGCGGGTGTATTCGGATTGCGAGCCAGCTGTTTATGCGCGGCTTTATCGGTGCTGAGCAGATCAAGAGCCTGAGCCGGCAGGCGGGTGTCTTCTGCCAGAGCTTGTTTACCGGCTGCGCTGATCGGCTGAGCCAGTACCGTGTCAATGATGCGGGCATTGGCTGAAGGATGACGGACCAGGGCTAAGCGCAGGGCTTCACCGTCCGCTTCACGGGCAAAGCGCTCCAGGGCTTTTAAGGGCGTGCTGCGATTTTGAGCCAACTGCAGCTTAGATTCTGAACCTAAACCTTTTTCAAGCAGGGTATCCAGCTGGGTTGGGGGCAGACTGGGGTTGATCATTAAAGCGGCTTTGACCCCGTCTTGATCCGCACGGGCAGTAAGCATTTCTAAGGCTTTAACTGGGGACTGGGCATTGCCCGCAATCGTTAACTGCAGACTCTGACCCAGGTTTTGACTCATAACGGTTTCGATTACTTTTGCCGAAGCCTGAGGGTGATACATCAGGCGCTGGCGCACGGAGTCTGCATTTGCCTGGGGAGCAAGCTGCTCAAGGGTTGCGGTCGGCGTGCGGGTATCGCCAGCTAAAGACAGCAAAATATCCTGATTTAAGCCGCTCGACATCACGGCTTCACGTAAAGAATCATTGAGGCGGGCATTGCTGAGTACGGCTAATTTAACTGAAGTCTCGTTGTCACGGGCCAAGCCCATAAGCGTTGACTGATCTGCTTTAGCATGGCCGGCTACTGCAGCCCGAATACTGACATCTTTATCTTTGGCCAGGGTATTGAGCAGGTCAGCTGTGACGCTGGGGTTGCTGGCCACTAATTTCCGAATCGAAGGTTCTGAGTCCTGAGCCAGACCTTCTAAGACCTCACTGGAACGGGTGCGATGGGCAACCGTTCTGCGAATTTCAGCATGATTGTCTTTGGCCAGTTCACCTAATTGAGATTCAGAGCTGGTGCGATTGGCAATTGTCTTGCGGACATTGAGATCCGGGTCTTTTAACATTTTGCCAAACAATTCAGGTCCGCTGCTGGGGTGCTCAGCCACAGCCAGACGAATAGCGGGCTCTGCGTCACGATAAAGCTGATTTAAAGCCTGAGCAGGCGCTTGGGGGTGACGGGCGACCGCGACGCGGACAGCCGGACTTTCATCACGGGATAAAGCATTCAGCAGATCAGGGCTGGCGGCAGCATGGGCTGCAATGCCTGCCCGCAAGTTAGGATTGGGATGGCGAGCCAGCTCAGACAAGACCTGATGATTGCTGTTGCGATGGCTTAGAACACTCTGCTGAACCGTTGGATCAGGGTCGCGGGCAAAGGTCATCAGCTGATGAACCGAGAGTTCTGGACGCTGTACTAAGGTACGGC
>CAJYHH010000589.1 GCA_913773825.1 Candidatus Sericytochromatia bacterium
CTGGAAGCGATCACGATACTGACTGGAAGAGTTTTCAATCAGGTTAAACATGGCGTTGGCGTCCAGGTTTAAATCAAGGGAAGAATTAGCAGAACTGCCGGTCTGCGTACCTGTGCCGCTGGTTGAACCATTAACAGAGTTTGAAGAGCTTCCCTGAGCGTCAACATTGGCGCCGACACCGACGCCCAGGCTACCAGAGCCATTGCTGGAGCCACCAGAACCGTTGCTAGAGCTGCTGCCTTGGGCATCAACATTGGCGCCGACACCGACGCCTAAGCTACCTGAGCCACTTCCAGAGTTTGAGGAACTGCCTGAACCGCTAGCATTGGCGTTAACACCAGCATTGACACCCAGGCCTAAGCTACCTGAGCCAGTTGAGCTATTTGAACCGCTGCCACTGGCACTGGCATCAACATTGGCACCCACGCCGACACCGAGGCTACCAGAGCCGCCGCTACTCGAACTGCCAGAGCCACTGGCATCAACACCAGCATTGACACCGAGGCCCAGATTCAGGCTACCAGAGCTGCTGCTGTCGCTATCGTCATCATCACCGCCTAAAAGATCACCCAGTAATTTGGTCTGAAACTGGCCAGAGCGAGCCAGACGCTGGGTGTCTGAAAAACTGGCGTCAACTTCGTGATAGTTAGCCAAAGCTGCCTGAAGGCTCATTGCGGAAGTCTGGCCGGGCTGAACGGCAGTCTGGTTAACGCCAGTTGGATTAGCACTCATCTGGCTAGGCGTACAGGCGCTAAAGGCACCGAGGCCCATACAAAGAGTCAGCGTTAAGGCGAGTGATTGCTTTTTCATGTTGTGTATTCCCATCTTTCTGTTTTAGCGATTGATGACGTGATTCCTAAAGAGTGGCTTGTGCTCTAGCTTGTGTACACTTGCTTTTCTCTAGCTCATGTCTGATTCATAAAACTGATTATGCCCAAGAGCACATTAGGGAGGTGAAAAGCGCATGAAAAAAATCTACAAAAAGTAATCTTACTCGTATGACTTCTTGTCAAATCTCAAATAACTCAAAATTGAATCTGAATTGAATCTAATTAGGATTCACCAATTACAATCAATCCGCAGAGTTTTATCAGCACTCTCAAACTAAAATAATAAGCTCGACAACATTAGTCGCAGAACATGAGTGTTAAAAGCTGATGAGAAAGCTGGCTTACTCGGATCTGACGATTGTTCGGGATTAGCGGGCTATGGGCTTACCTTGCTCAAAGACTGGGCACTAAGGCCGAAAACCGTAGGGGCAGTGACGACAGCCATTTTGGCAACAATGACCGCGCTTAAGCAAATACCAGCTTGTCAGCACAAATTTACCATCTGGATCAAGATAATAATCCAGCTCTTCAATCAGCGGACCTTTGCGGGCATAGCGCCGGGCTCCGCAGCTCAGGGCGGTTTGGGGTGTTACAGCAGCGCAAAAAACCTCGATCTGCGCTTTAACAATCGGCTTAAGGCAGTCTGAACAATGGGGATCTGTAGGGAGTGGCTGCAGCTGAGGTAAATCCAGGCGACTGACGTCAAAAGCATGACCACAGACTGAGCAAATCTTTGAGTTGAGCACTTGCATAATAACTTTAATAAACGATTCACCGATTTTAGCATCTGCCCATGCAACTGAGAGCCCTTTTAAAATTTCACTTGCCAGTCTATACCAAAAGGTATAGACTCAATTTATGAAAACAACTGGCAATCGGGAACAACTGCTTACAACCGCTCTACAGCTCTTTGCCGAACAGGGCTACGCCTCAGTTGGGGTGCAAGAAATCTGTAGCGCAACGGGTGTCACAAAACCGACGCTCTACCATTATTTTGGCAGCAAAGACGGTCTCTTAGCTGCGGTGCTCGAAGCAGATTATCCAGATCTGCTAGGCCGTCTAAATACAGGCTCGACTTATCGCGGTGATCTGGTTCAGGCCCTGACAGGTTTATTTACGGCCTGGTTTGATTTTGTGGCTGAGCGTCCTGATTTTGTGGCCTTACAGCTCTCTTTAATTGCCCTGCCGCGTAATCCTGGTATCCAGGCTCAGATCAGTCCCTGGCAAAAACAGTTTCGTGATGTGCTGCTTAACTTGTTTCAGGCAGCAGGCCCCCAGCACGGCAACTTAATCGGTCATGAAGCCTTATTGGCAAGCGCTCTACAGGGCCTGCTGCAAGCTTATGCGCTTGATCTGCTAAATGGTAGCCTGATGCGCAGCGATGACTTTGTCTATAAGACCGTCAAACAGTATATGTACGGAATCTACGTACTCTAAAGCCCCAAGTCCTCATCGTCATCGCTTTAATCGCTTGATTAATGAAACCCTTTTTATTTGCTCATCAATATACCTAACGGTATGTAAATGATTTTAATTAAAAGACAAAGGAATCTCTCATGTCGAACACGCTTCAAAGCCTCTCCAGCCCAAGAGCTGCAACAACCCATCCTGATGTGCTTTATCATCTTTACCCGCTGGGTCAAAGTGGTGCTCCGCGCCAAAATCCACGGCAGGGTCAAGCTGTTTTACGGCTCAAAGCGCTACAAGACTGGATTCCACATTGGCAAAAACTCGGGATTGGCAAAGTCTATTTAGGACCGGTTTTTGAGTCGCATAGTCATGGCTATGACACGATTGATTATCGGCGTGTGGATAGACGTCTAGGAGATCATCAAACACTGGCTGAACTGAGCCAGACGATGCAAACAGCCGGGATTCAGCTTGTGTTAGACGGGGTCTTTCATCATGTGGGACGTGACTTTTTTGCCTTTGCGGATGTCTTAAAAAAAGGCGCAGATTCAGCTTATCGTCACTGGTTTGAGCTGGATTTTAACCAGCGTTCAGCATTTGGCGATGCTTTTGACTACGCCTGTTGGGAAGGCCATCATGATCTGGTTAAACTGAACCTCAATCATCCTGAAGTCAGAGACTATCTGTTTACAAGCATCAGCGGCTGGATTCAGGACTTTGGAATTGCGGGTTTAAGATTAGACGTAGCTTATGCCCTGCCCAAAGAATTTATAAGGGCTCTGGCAACTCACTGCCGAGCTTTACGGCCTGATTTCTGGCTCTTAGGCGAAGTAATTCACGGCGATTATTCCCAGTTTATTTCAGCTGAATTATTAGATTCGGTCACCAATTATGAGTGTTATAAAGGGCTGTGGTCCAGTCATAACGACAAAAACTATTTTGAAATCGCCTGGTCCCTAAATCGCTTATTTGGCGCTGAAGGCCTGTGCAAAGGCCAACAGCTCTTAAATTTTGCCGATAACCACGACGTTAATCGTCTGGCGAGTGAATTACACGATCCTTATCATCTTTATCCGCTTTACCTGCTGCTCTATACCCTACCCGGCCAGCCCGCTCTGTATTACGGCAGCGAAATGGCCTTAACCGGACTGCGCAGCACTCAGGACGATCTGGCTTTACGGCCAGCACTCAGTCATCAGGACTTACAGTCTGAACACCCTTTATTGCAACATCTTAGCCGACTTGCAAGTTTACGCCGCAGATTACCCGCCCTTCAGAACGGTGACTATACCCAGCTGGCCGTAAGCCATCAGCAATTGGCCTTTGCCCGCCATCATCAGCACTCAAGCTGCGTGATTCTGGTTAACTCCGCTCACCAAACAGAAAAAATTCAGCTGCAGCAGTTCCTTCAGCCGGGCCACTATCATGATTTGCTCAATCCAGGGCAAAGCTTTGACTTAAGCTCTGGCAGCAAGATTGAGATCGATCCCTGCTGGGGCCGGATTCTGGTCAAAGCAGAGAAGCTGTGATTATAATGCCCCTCTTATGCTGGTTCTGACCCCTCATCAATATCGTGATTTGCTGCGCAGTAATTATCCGCGCCTGGTTGCCATTGCGGTTCTGGCGACAGGCGTTGTGTCTCTGCATCATCTGTTTGGGATTAATGTTGCCATTTCGGGCATGCCCGTCAGCGCATTGGGCACAGCCGTCGCCTTTTATGTTGGCTTTAAAAATAACCAGGCTTATGACCGATTTTGGGAAGGCCGCAAAATCTGGGGCAGCATCCTAAATAACACTCGCAGCTGGTCTGCAGGCGTCTTAGATTTTTTGCAGCTCCCAAATCAGTCAGAGCCGGAGTCAGACAAACAGCCCATTCAGCCGACCATTCATTCAGACCAGCTGGCTGGGATTCAGCAAGAGCTGCTGTATCGCCACCTGGCCTGGGTCAATTTACTGCGTATGCAGCTGCGCGGACAGACCAACTGGCAAGCTGAGCTCTCGCCGTTTTTGGACCCGGCTGAATTATAGGCTTTAAACAAACATCCCAATCCAGCGGCTTATCTGTTGCGCACCCAGTCTCGACGAATCGAAGAACTGGCCAAACAAGGTTTAGTCTCAGGCCTGGCTGCCCATCTTAAATTGCGCGACGGGATTCAGGCTTTTTATGATCAGCAGGGCATGTGTGAGCGGATTCGCAACACACCCTTAGTCCCGCATTACACCTTAACCGCGACCATTTTTGTCTGGCTGTATATTGTGCTGGTGCCGTTTAGTCTGCTGGATGCTTTAGCTGGAGAAGCAATTTGGGCCAGTATTCCGATTGCCGCTTTAGTCGGCTGGGTTTTTGACACCATGGATCAAATCGGTAAAAAGACTGAAAACCCGTTTAGTAATTCACCGATGGACGTGCCGATGAGTTCAATGTGCCGCAACATGGAAATTGAAATTCGCGATCTGCTGAATGAAACAGATCTGCCCAAGCCTTTAACAGCCGTTAAGGGCGTCTTGATGTAAAACAACTTAGATGTTTTTAGACTTCTGTGTTGAGTCTAAAAACATCTGTAAACAGCTGGAGACTTCACGGCCTTTGAGCAGCCTGACGCGGATCAATCAGGTGGATCACAGGGATGAGTGGTTGGGCGAACAGCCCCTTGCTCAATCAAGATTTAGCTCTGGATCTGTCTCGCGCTCAAGGAGCTCTTCGAGCATCTCAATTTGTAGCTCTTGCAGCGTATAAAGCTGTTGCCACTGACGATAGAGCAGCTGATCCAGCTTAAGATGCAACTGGCGAATCTCAAGCTCAGCTTTAAGATTGACCTGATAGTCATTGATATTGCGCTGGCGATCCCGGGTTTCCTGGCGGTTCTGGCTCATCATAATCACAGGGGCCTGTAAAGCCGCCAGGCAAGACAATGCCAGATTCAGCAAGATAAAAGGGTAAGGGTCAAACGGTTTCCAGAGCAGCGTCAGAGAATTTAAACAAATCCAAATCAGCATAAAAACCATAAAAGAAACAATAAAGCGCCAACTGCCGCCAAACTTGGCAATATTATCTGAGAGCCGATCCGGCCAACTTACCGCTTCAGCTTCATCCTCTGGGGCCACAGACACAAGCTGGTGATCAACAATAGACTGGACAACATGGGCCTCAAGCTCTTTAACGTCCTGCTGTTCCCCAATCATGCGCGAGATTAATTCTCGCCGGGTCTGGGTCAGGCAATCCCGACACAGCCATTTTGAGTTTTTTGCAAAAAAATCAGACTTTTCATCTGCATTCAAAAGATGTTCTGGTAAAGGAAACAGCTTTTCTTGTTTGACAGATTTACCGCAGCGTCCACAGACAGCCTCTGCATCAGGTATCATCGGTTCCTCCCAGATAAATCAGGCATTTCAGCGTGTGGGTAAGCAGGTAAAAAACGCTCAGGATTAAAATACGTCACTGGCGCAATCACCCGCTCCCTGCAAGTGCCTTCATGTTCACGTAAATAAGACTGCAGGACCATCGTGTCAGCGCCCAGATGCCCAACATGGGTCTGCAGCCAGGGCAAGCCCGTAACTGGCCCCCAGGCAGTCCGGTTCAGCATCTGAATACTGCGGGTTGCGGCCTGACAGATATAGCGATAACCCCAGGCCCCGTCATGTTCAGGTACCCGGTCGAGCACT
>CAJYHH010000590.1 GCA_913773825.1 Candidatus Sericytochromatia bacterium
AGCTGGGCCAGCGCCACAGAAGTGTCGGGTGTCATATGACGCAGACCGCAGATAATCACGCCGCTCAGAATATCGTACTGGCGCTCAGCGTCACCTAAGCCCTGTAAGACGGCTTTGACGATCTGATGCATCGACAGACCTTTATTGGTATGCAGCATCGGGCAAAAGCGCACTTCGAGATATTTGACGTTTTCTTTGGCGGCGTCTTCAGCCAGTTCAAAGGCGACGCGGCGCAGCGAATCAAAGTCCTGCATTACGGATAAAGTGACATCAAAGGCTTTGAGGTACTGTTCAAGGCTTTCGCAGTCATCAGGAATCACAACATGGGGCGTGAGTGATTCAATGGTCATGCCGGGCAGCGTGACGCCTTGCTGTTTGGCCAGATCAATTAAGGTCTCGACACGGACAGAGCCGTCAAGATGGCAGTGCAGGTCCGTTTTGGGCAGCTGAAGAATCAGGTCGCGGGTAGGAATTTTCTTGGGCATAAGGGGCAACCTCTAGATAAATTTTTCTTATTTTAGCAGGATGTAAGGCTCTGTGGGGTTTGTTGCGGCTTGTAGGTCGTTAATGTGGGTGAGTTGAGCAGGAGAATCAGGGTTAAATCAAAACAAATAAAATTTTGTTTAAATTCCCACTTTGGTTTCGTAAAATATGCGCTATAATGGATCACTAAACCCGGCTATCTGATCTGTTCCGCGGCAAATCCCGAACCTGAAGCAAGCTTAACGGTAAACTAAAGGATCAAGAGGACTATTTGCGGTCGAATCGGGTTGTTGCCCGTATTCTGAAGTGCTACAATGTCCTGTCTGGATTGTGGGAGTTCTCCCGCTAGAGCCCTTCGTGATTCGTAATACGAGGGCTAACGACAGGCCAGGGCTTTAAAACTGTCCGCAGCATCCGCTGCCGGACGCCCGGCAAGCGCATTAGCGCTAATGCCCATCACGGGCGGCCTGTCTTTCCAAAGAAGACGAACTGAGTATATGAGAATTTCAAGGAGGTCGGCGACGCTGCGTCTCATCGACGTCGCCAGGTAAATATGGCCAAACCAGCACCAGCCAAAGGACCCGCCAAAAAAGGCGGCGGCAAGGGCAAAGAAGTCGTTGCCATCATTAAACTGCAGATTCAGGCCGGCAAAGCCAATCCGGCTCCGCCGATCGGTCCCGCGCTCGGTCAGCACGGCGTGAACATCATGGAATTCTGCAAAGCCTACAATGAGCGTACTAAAGATCAGGTAGGCATGATCATCCCGGTCGAAATCAGAGTAATGGACGACCGTTCATTCAACTTTGTGACCAAGACGCCTCCGGCGTCGGCTCTGATCAAAAAAGCGCTCAAGGTCGAAAGCGGTTCCTCCAATCCCCGGTCTACCACGATCGGTACCCTGACTTCTGCTCAGGTTAAGGAAATCGCCGAGCTCAAGATGCCCGACCTGAATGCCCGTGACATTGATGCCGCAATCAAAATGATTGAAGGCACTGCTCACAGCATGGGCGTCAAGATCGACAAGGCGTCCTAAATTTAGTAAAGCGAGTAGACTGTTATGGCACGTATTAGCAAAAGACAGAAACAGATCAAAGAACTGGTGGGCGACCGTCAGTTTTTCTCGGCCAGCGAAGCTGTGGCTCTGATCAAACAGACCGCAACGGCCAAATTCGACGAAACCGTCGAAGCCAACTTCTACCTCGGCATCAACCCCAAGCACGCCGACCAGCAGGTTCGCTCCACTGTGAGCCTGCCCGAAGGCACTGGGCAGACCGTTCGTGTAGTTGTAGCTGCCAAAGGCGAAGCTGTTAACGCGGCTAAAGCAGCCGGCGCAATTGAAGCCGGTGCGGATGACCTGATTGAAAAAATCGCAGGTGGCTGGTTCGAGTTCGATGTTTTGATTGCCACGGCTGACATGATGGGCGCTTTGTCCCGTCTGGGTAAAGTCCTCGGCCCCAAAAAGCTGATGCCTAACCCCAAAGCCGGTACCGTTGTCGCTCCCTCTCCTGATGCTGTTTCTAAAGCAGTATCTGAGTTCCAGGGCGGTAAGGTCGAATTCCGTAACGATCGCCAGGGCAATGTCCACGTGATCGTCGGCAAAGCATCGTTTGAGCCTGAGCGCCTGATGCGCAATCTGGCGGCCATCCACACCGCTATTATGCGCGTTAAGCCCTCTGCAGCCAAGGGGCAGTACATCAAGACTTTCGCCATTTCGTCCACGATGGGCGCTGGTCTGAAGCTCGATCCCTCCAAGCTCAATGAGCTGGCAGCAGTAGAATAAGAAGGAGAGACTGACATGGTTACGCTTGCAAAGAAACAGGAACGGGTAGTTGATCTTAAAGACCAGCTGTCTCGCGCCCAGCTTGCGGTTGTCTCCGATTATCGTGGTCTCACCGTCAAGGACATGAACGATCTCCGGCGCCGGGTTCAGGCTGCTGGCGGCGATTATACCGTGGCTAAGAACACGCTGATCCGCCGTGCGCTTTCTGAAACCGATGGTGCACAGATTGATTCCATGCTGAAGGGACCTACTGCCCTGGTAGTAGGTTATGAGGATCCCGTCGGCCCCGTTAAGGCGCTGATGGATTTTCTCAAAGAGACGAAAAAGGAAATGGATATCCGTGGTGGTATCCTAGAGGGTAAGGCTGTTTCGAACGCCGAACTCCAGCAGATTGCCACTCTGCCTTCTCGCGAAGAGATGGTGGCCAAGCTGATGGGCTCGATGCAGTCTCCAGCTCAGGGTGTGGCTATTACGCTGTCTGGCGTGGCTCGCAACCTGGCTTATGTCCTCGAAGCAATTCGCAAACAAAAAGAAGAAAACGCCTAACTAGGCTTATACACTAGAAGGAGCATTGCATTTAAAATGGCTACCCTGACTAAAGAAGATATCGTTGAAGCAGTCGGCAGCATGAGCCTGCTGGAAGTTGCTGATCTCGTGAAGATGTTCGAAGAAAAATTCGGCGTGTCCGCTGCTGCCCCCGTGGCTGTAGCTGCTGCTGGTGGCGCTGCCGCTGCTCCCGCCGCTGAAGAAAAAACTGACTTCGACGTCATCCTGACCGACGCCGGCGCCAACAAAATCAAAGTTCTGAAAGTCGTCCGCGAACTGACCGGTCTTGGCCTCAAAGAAGCCAAAGAACTGGTTGACAGCCTCCCCAAAGCAGTCAAAGAAGGCGCTTCTAAAGAAGAAGCTGACGCCCTCAAGACTCAGCTGGAAGCTGAAGGCGGCAAGGTTGAAATCAAGTAAGATTGCCTGCGGCCTCCCGGCCGTGTGGTCATCTGCTGCTGGCTATTAAGCTTAGAGCCATTAGCCAGCATGCACTTGATTGATACTCATACCCATCTGAACCTCGATGAATACATTGAGGATCGGGAACAAGTCATTCAGACAGCTCTCGATGCGGGACTTACCCGGATGTTAATTCCAGGAGTCACGCTTGAGGGCTGTTTTTCTGCAATCAGTCTCTGTGAAAAATATCCAGGGCTGTTATTTTTTGCTTTAGGTGTTCATCCCACTGACGTCAGCAAAGGCTCTGGCTGGAGCGCTGAAGTTGAGTCACAATTCCGTGAGCTTGCTAAACATCCTGCCTGTGTGGCAATCGGTGAGACGGGTCTGGATTATTATTGGGATGAAAGCACACCCGAAGCTCAGCATCAGGCATTACGTGAACAAATCCGCCTGGCCCAGTCGCTGGAACTGCCCGTGATCCTACACGTTCGCGACAAAAAAGACTCTACTGCTGCTTATGATGATCTTAGTCAGTTTCTGCGCGAAGAACACGCTGAGCGCAATGGCGGCGTGATGCATTGCTTTTCTGGCGATCAGAAATTTGCCGATGCAGCCATCGCGCTCAACTACTATTTGGCTTTTGGCGGTGTGCTGACCTTTAAAAACGCCCCTGTACAGCAACAAGTCGCTCAACATGTTCCCCTTGAGCGTGTTTTACTCGAAACCGACAGCCCGTATTTAGCGCCAGTCCCTTTTCGCGGCAAACGCAACCAGCCCGCTTATGTCCGCTATGTCGCTGACAAACTCGCTGAACTACGCGGCATGAGCCCTGAGGCCATCGCTGAGATCACCACCGCTAATGCCTACGCCCTGTTTAAATTCTAGTATTCCACCACACTGTTGATTAACATAACCTTGTTATGCGGGACTTGTACCCAGATGTCATCAAAATCTGGCGTACCCCAAACTTCTGTGGATTCCGGGTCAAGCCCGGAATGACACAGTGAGGTCTTGGTGTTTCCTGGGTTCTATTTTTCCTTAAGGTCTGATTGATATCTCAGTTTTGTTTTCTCAGCTTGCTGCTTTTTCCCCTTTCTTCCGTCTTGAACCCATCGCCCATAACTCACCCCCTTGTTTATCTATTCACTTTTTCAATACATACGCTTCAAATTTCGAATGCTGAATCGCCTCAATTCCGCTCTGTGAGCGCTTTTCGGGCCTTGGATAGCTGAAATATCTATGGTAATTTACATGAATACGGCAAAGTGGCCGTGCTCACACCCTCCATCAAAATTTTGAATAGATACCCACCATGAGATATTTCCGTCTGTCCTTTCTCGTCACGGTTATTGGTCTGGCTGCTGCCCTTTATTGGGGCAGCTGGGCTGGTTTATTGATTGCTGTCACCCTCAGCATTATGGAAGTCAGTTTGTCGTTTGATAACGCGGTTGTAAACGCCTCTGTGCTCAAAGACATGAGCGAAAAATGGCGCAAGCGCTTTTTGGTCTGGGGCATTTTAATTGCGGTCTTTGGGATGCGATTAGTTTTCCCGGTTGTGATTGTTGCCATTGCAACGGGGCTCAACCTGATTGATGTCACCATGATGGCAATTAAGTCTCCGGCTTCATACGCAGAGCATCTTGAACATGCTCATGTTTCGATTGCGGCCTTTGGCGGGATGTTTTTGCTGCTGGTGTTTTTATCGTTTATGTTTGACGATAACAAAGATGTTCACTGGATTCGCGCGATTGAGTCGGGTTTGTCTAAGCTCGGTAAGCTTGAGTCGATTGAAGTGGTTGCGGCCATGATTATTCTGATGGTGGCTCAGAGTTTTCTGCCTGAGGCAGCGCGCCTGACAGCTGTGCTTTCAGGGCTATTCGGGATTATGCTGTTTGTCCTGGTTGGCAGCTTTTCTTCTCTGTTCGAGAGTAAGGGCTTAGATACGATGATAGAGGGCACCGCCCGTAATGCCGGACTGATGAGCTTTATCTATCTTGAGATTCTTGATGCCTCTTTCTCGCTTGATGGTGTAGTGGGTGCTTTTGCCATCACGACAGATATTGTGATCATTATGATTGGTCTGGCAATTGGCGCGATGTTTGTGCGTTCGATGACTTTGTTCTTAGTCGACAAAGGGACCTTGCAGGAATATATCTATCTCGAGCACGGTGCTCATTACGCGATTGGTGCCCTGGCGCTGATTATGCTGGCGAGCATTGTGGTTAAAATTCCTGAAGTGTTTACGGGCCTGATTGGTCTGGTCTTTATTGCCCTGTCATTTGTCTCTTCACTGATCTACAAGCGCAGGGAAGCAGCTAAAGCCTTACAGGAAGCGTCTTAAAACACTCAGTTAAGTCAGTCATTCAGACTTTAGCCGGATAAGCCTTTTACAGTCGCTAAACTCAGCTCTGTCAGGACTTGTCCGGCTTTTTGCAGGTTTTTCACTTGCTTGGGTGTGATGCCAGAAGATAACAGGGCTGGCTGGCTCTGGTACTCGGGCGCGCGGGGTACTGAAGGTCTGGTATAATACCCGAAAATTCGGACTCTTCTTTAGTGTGTCCTGATAAGTAGAAAGCCCAGATCATGAACAAAGCATTGCGTGCCAGTTCTCTGCCCCTGCTAATGGCTCTGACCCTCGGTCTGTCGGCCTGCGGCGGTGGTAATAGCACTGCCGGTCCGGCGCCCAACGCCGGCAATATTCCCAATCTTGCCGTCAGACCCTCGTCCCAAGCTTCTGCGCTTAAAAAAGTCAGACTGACGGGCACGGTTTTTAATAGCTATACAAATGCCCCGATTGAAAAAGCTGAGATCACGATTCAGGTTTTAAGCGCGCCAACTGCGGGATCCAGCGCAACGCCACCGGCCACAGGCAGCACGCCTGCTCCGATTCCGACAGCCCCTCCAACCGGTGGCGCGCCGGTTTCAACGCCTTTCCCGACGATGGTGCCTGGTGGTACGCCGCCGGTCGGCTCGACACCGATTCCGGCTCCCAGTGCTGTGCCGAGTAGCCAGCCCACTTTGCCCCCGCCTGGCATCAACCCTGGTGATGTGCCCCCGGCTGATGGCCCTGTGCCCCCTGGTGCTGGCCTACCCCAGAATCTGCCCCAAAGCTTAGCGATAGGTGGATCCCGTACTGAAGTCTTTCGCGCAACGGGCGCTGCTTTTCAGATTGCCCAAGCGGCCAGTGCCAGTCCTGCCAATGGTGAAGGTCCCAACGTCTTTTTGACAGACACCAATAATAAAGGCAAGTTTTTTCAAAATGACGTACCTGATGGCCGGATGGTGCTGACAATCAGTGCGCCAGGTTATCGTACCCTGACTCTGACCGAAGTCAATCCCACCAGTCTGGAAATCCCTTTAACACCACTAGACGGCACAAAATCTATTAATGTTGTGGGCATGGTGTTGTCAGCGACCGAAAAGCCGGTGGCTGATGCCATTGTCAGCCCTTCGTTTATACAGGGTGAAGGCGTTGGGATTCCCTCTACGACTAATGAACTAGGTGAGTTTGAGCTCTATTCCGTTGCTTATGGCACCCATAGCTTAATTGCTTTTACGCTGGATGAAGATCAGCGGATTAAACAAATGGGTGTTCTGGCTGCTATTCCGATTTCAGATAAAACCCTGAAAGTCAAAAAGCCGGCCCTGCCCAGCGGTGATACACCCAATCCGACACCGAAGCCCAGTCAGAGTTCAGCTGCAGAACTGCTTAATAATGTTGAGCAGATTATTACGGATGAAGAAAGCGCTGAGGCTAGCTCCAGCGCTGGAACTGCTCCCAAGTTTGAAGACGCTCCTGATGATGCTCCAGAGGCTTCACCTAAAGCTTCTCCGGCTGCGAGTACCGCGCCTTTAGAAGTGATTGAAGAAAATCAGGAAGAAACCCAAGAAGAGAGCACCAATCTCTTTGATGCGCTTCGCAGTAATGTCACTGAGTTTTTTACAGGCGAAAAACCTCAGGACAGCGTTGAAAACGTTGAGATTTACCCGGTTGTACCGCTGCGCTCCGTGCTGAGTGATGTGGTGTTTGCTGGAACTGTCGATGTGCCTGAAGGTTACACCGCTGAAAATCTGGATGTGTATCTATCGCTGCCGCCGGTTAAAAAAGGTGAACCGCCTCAGGAAGTCTTTTTGTATTCTCAGCCTTTGCGGGCTGCTGCCCCAGCGGCTAGTGCTTCTGCTTCGCCAGCACCCGCTGCCAGTGCTTCTCCGGCTGCGCCGACCAGTGCTCGCTTCCGGGCGATGTTGCCCAATCTTGAAAAAGGCCAGAGTTATCATCTGCAGTTAACGGCTTCAAAAGAAGGTGGTGAGCGCAGTTATAACCATGTTTATAACCTGAATGCTTCAAATGAAGAGCTAAAAGTTCAGTTTATGCCAGCCACGCCGAAAATTGAAATTGAAGGCGAAGAAGTCAATGCTGTTCCGCCCGTACCAGGGTTTGGCTGGTCAGCGGTCAGCGGCGCTGAGCTGTATCACGTCAGCCTTGAAGAAGGCACAGGGGATAAACGCCGCGTGGTCTGGGAAGCCTGGACCAAAGAGACTGAAATTAAATATCCGCTTAGCAGCCGCTCTCAGCGTCTGCGCGAGCGCCGGTCTTATACGGTTTCAGTTGAAGCGCTTAAAGGTCTGCGTCCGGCTAACAACGACCAGAAAAAACAATACGCTTTACCCGCGTATCGCGCGATCTGGACTGACTTATCGCGCGTCACACATGCCCCTTTTGAAGTCGTAGAATAAGTGCTTCGCCCGTTACGGTTCTTTTAAACAGAAGAACCGTAACGGGCGGCTATTTGTAGTAAGGATTAAGCTAGAAAGGCGACAACAACGTGAAACGAGCAGCACTGACGGGTATCGCTCTTGCTCTGGTCATGAGTAGTATGAGCAGCCAGGCTCTGGCGCAGACGGATCCTGCCAGTCCGCCGCCGAGCACAAGCGCGCCGGCTACGCGGATGGAGTTTGGCAATCACAGCTACCGGGGGCAGTTGACCCTGCGTTACTGGTATGGCAATAACAGTATTGACCAGAGCTTTAAAGGTGAAGGCATTGATACTTTTGCCAATACCAAACTCAGTCTCGGTCTGCTTAATCTGCAAACTGAACATTGGTTTGGGATTCTGACCCCTGAAGGCCTGGGTTTTTTAGGTTCAGTCTTTGGTTTAGGTCTGTCGCTGGACTACGCCGATAATCTGGTCCAGAACGTCCGTCTGATGACTTATATGATGGACTTTACCTTTGCTAAAGTGGCCCTGCTTCACGATCCTGAGTTTAAAGACTCACTGAGCCTAAGTGCTCATTATGTCAGCTATTTCAACACGATCTACGATAATTTGCTGCTGACTCAGGCTTCGCCGTTTTTTGGCGTTGGGGTTGGGATTGAAGCGCGCAAAAGCATCTTTGACATTGGCGAAGCAACCTTTAAGCTAACCTATGTGCCAAGCTCACGTACCCCCAGCCCTCTGCCTGATGGCTATGGCCTGCTGAGTGAGATTAATACCCGCTGGTTTATTAATCCTCAAGTGGCCTTTAATGCCGGTTATCGCTTTAACTTTTTTAACGCAGCCGGTCAGACTTCAGCTCAAAATACCCAGACAGGGGCTAATATCAACTTAAACCGTACGCTTGTGGACATGTTCCACGGTGTGAATATTGGTCTGACGACGTATTTTTAGACGGTTAGAAGCCCCACGCAGGCTGGCTGTTTAGGGCGCTGATTGCGCGGTTTGTTCACTTGCTTTGCGAGTCGGTTTAGTTGAGATATTAGAAACGCTCTTTTGAGCTAAACCGTGACGCTAAACAGTCAGACTAACCAGCAAACAAAACTTGCTCTAAACAGACGGCGCTGCTGTCTCTAACCTGCCCGCCCCATTGGACATCAGGCGCCTGAGTCCGGTATTATGACGTAGCATGTCATCCCCATGACTCTAAATGCTATTCCCAGATAAACACAAATAACCAAGAGCTAACAGCCAATTAGCTCATGACAGCGAATTTCAAGGAGGCCCGAGTGGCTGAAGACGTTCTCCTGAGAATTAGAGACCTCGCGACCCATTTTCACACTGAAGAAGGAACTGTTAAAGCCGTAGATGGCGTCGATTTTGACGTCAGACGCGGAGAAGTCCTGGGTGTGGTCGGTGAGTCCGGTTGCGGCAAGAGTATGACCTCGATGTCGATTCTGCGCCTGGTGCCCAAACCCCAAGGTAAAATTGTGCGCGGTGAGATGATCTTTGAGGGTAAAGATCTCCTCAAGCTTAGCGAAGAAGAAATGCGCAAGATCCGCGGCAATAGCATCTCCCTGATTTCTCAGGACCCTATGACCTCGCTCAACCCGGTTTTGACAATTGGCGAGCAGATCATGGAAGCGATTCAGCTGCACCAGGGTCTGGACAAAGTCGCTGCCAAAAACAAAGCGATTGAAATGCTGCGTAAAGTCGGCATTCCTTCTCCTGAAAAGCGTATTGATGAATATCCTCACCAGTTCTCAGGCGGGATGCGCCAGCGCGCCATTATCGCGATGGCTCTTAGCTGTGAGCCCAAACTGCTGATTGCTGACGAGCCGACTACCGCGCTTGACGTTACGATTCAGGCTCAGATTCTGGATCTGATGCGTGAAATTAAAGAAAAAGAAAACGCTGGCATTATTTTCATTA
>CAJYHH010000591.1 GCA_913773825.1 Candidatus Sericytochromatia bacterium
GGTGCAGGCTCAGATGCCGATGCTCAAACTGGGCAAGATTCAGTGGATGCCAGATTAGCCTGAAATTTTTACTTAACTCATTTACTTAACTGAATATTCGCTTATCCCAAATTAAGTTATTCCGCGCAATTTTAAGCTAAAAAGGGTTTAGCTTAAAATTGCTTAAGGAATATCGAATTTAATTTTATTTTTTGCTAAAGTAATCTTGCTTGATAAACGACTCAAAACCCGCACTACATCAAGTTTTTACCCTTATTTTAAACCAGCGTAATAATGTGTAATTTTGACTACTTGAATTCCTTAATGACAATTTGATAACGAATATGAACCTGCTGAACAAAATTATAAAAATCACTATTATTTGTCAGACATTAATTTTACTCGTGGCTTGTCAGACGATGCCCCTGACAGCCAAGACTGACTTTGATCTTGAGTTATTCCGTTTAGATAAACCTGAAGCAGTCGATTTAGGTTTTCGAGCCAACCCCAACGGCTTTAAATTTGCCAATGGGAGTGCCAAACCTTATAAAGCAAATATACCTGGGAGTGAATTTTTGACCGTTAAAGGCATGCAACTCATGTTTGGAGATGAGTCTGTGTGTGGCGGTCAAACCTCTGGCGATAACTGTAAACCCACTCTTGCAGCCAAAAAATGGCAAGAAGACATCAATTTAAAGATGAATACGGGGCAGTGTGAGGGATTAGCTGTGTTGGCTTTAAGTATGTTCAAAGGCCATGATCAGCCGATTCTTTTAGCAGCTGGCAAAAACTCTGCCTTTGAATTGGATTATGGTTCAAGTGTGCGCGAGGCGGTTGGGCGCTATTATGCCTATCAATTTACTGAGAATGTCGTCAAAAGTGTCGTTAAAGGCACCCCGACAGAAGTCTTAACCCAACTCTCTGCACATCTTAAGTTTAAGCCGAATGATCCGGTTACCTTAGGCTTTTTTGGCGATACGGGCGGCCATTCAACCATTCCTTATGCCATTGAAGACAAAGGAAAAGGTGTGTATCAGATTAAAATGTATGACAATAATTGGCCAGATCAAGAAAGATTTCTAGAAGTTGATACCCAGGCTGATACCTGGATTTATAACTATGCCTCCCGAAATCCTTCTGAACCGGTACAAGCCTGGACGGGTGATGCAAAGACAAAGAGTCTTGAATTTACGCCGCTTTCAAGTCGTTTACAAAAAGCTGAATGTCCCTTTTGTGGACATTAGCCTCTGTCCATACTTAAATAGTCCCTGCTGAATAGCCATAAGGCGCTTCGGTCCGGCTACACGTAGCGTATGTTTTAGTAAGGATTTTTAGTGACAGAGAAGTCCAAACGTTTATAGTAGCTGCCAGGTCTGCCCAAGATGCTTAAATTTAAGCATTCAGTTTAGATTAAGGGTTTGAATTCAGAAGGCACTTGTTTTAGAGGCGGGCTGTCAGTCCATATCAACAAGTCCGGTTCAGGTGTCTGCTGCAGTTGTTTCCGTCGTATCTGATAAGCCAAAAAAAAACAGATTTAGGCTTCCGAGCCCATCAAGGGTAAAAGGGGCCATCTGCACCTGGCGCCAGATCGAGATGCTGATTAGCTCAAATGCCACCTAAATCCCTAAGTCTACCCAGGCCTGGACATCGGGCTCTAAATAAACCTCGTCAAGTAAATCTTGCGCCCAGCCTTCGTTTTTAAGCCTTTGCAGCATCTGAACGGCCAGAACCTGAACAGCCGGGACTTCACTCCAGACACTTTGCGTCAGATTATGCCAGTGATTGGGCTCCAGTCGCTGTTTGCCTTCGATCTGATTGCGGCAGTTCTCGCAGATCATCACGCAGTGATGTAAGTCAGGCTCATTAACGGGCGGGACTTCGTAAATACTCAGGCTGGTATTTTCGCCGCAGAGCTCACAGCGTGATTTAGAGCGACGGGCTAACTCTTTGCCAAAAGCATTGACTTGCTGAATTCTTTGCTGATGGGCTTCTCGGCCTTTGGACATGGGTTTGCTCCAATTATTTGGGGTTGTCTGGTGTTGCAGTTTAACAGAGCATTTAGGAATCAGCTGTAAAGCGTAAGCCATCCACTAATAAAGCCACCATCCGTCTGGCGTGTTCAATGCGCTCAGGCTGGGCGTTCATACACAAGCTGGCAACGGCTCTGATTAATTCATCTGGCTCAATATCTGAACGCACTTCACCTGCCTGAATCGCGGCGTCTAATAAATTTTGCAGCGCAGGCCGCAGGCGCTGATCAAAATAATCAGGCAAAGGCCGATAAGCTGGATCGCCTGAATGTAGGGCGCTGGCTAGGCCGCGTTTGGTGGTCAAAAAATCCACGTAGCGCTGCATCCAGAGGGCTAAGGCCTCAACTGGCGAATGTTCTGCTGCCAGGGCAGTGGCTGCGTCAGCACAAGCGTCAATCTGGCGTCTAAACACACCTACAATCAGATCAGAGCGCTGAGGAAAATGGCGATAAAGTGTTCCTATGCCAACTCCCGCTGCAGCGGCAATATCGCGTACCGGTGCGTCAACTCCTGAGCGGCTAAAGACGGTTAAGGCCGCTTCAAGTAGGGCATCCAGATTGCGTTGGGCATCTGCTCTGACGGGGCGGTTTTTGCTGGCTTTTAGCGTCTTTTGCTGATCTGGTGGCGTTTTTTTTGATGTTTTGGGCTTCGTCATTGGTCTGTCAAGTTTCACCCTCAAAAAATAAGTTCAAAATATTCGGAGCGATGTTCCGGAGAATGCTTGCAAAAACGGAACGTTGATCCGTATAATTCGGAACATGGTTCCATTTTAAAGCGACACTCAGCGAGTGAGCAAGTTTATTGCCGCTTGTTTGTCAGAAAGAACCAAAGATGACGGTGTGTGGAAGCAAAATAAAGCCGATGAGGAGAGCCCCAGATGAAATATGTAAGCTTAGGTCGGACCGGTATCAAAGTCAGTCGTTATTGTTTAGGCGCCATGAATTTTGGCATGATTGGCAATGTTGAGCACGATGATGCCATTCAGATGATTCACAAGGCCATAGATGCCGGAATCAATTTTATTGATACAGCTGATGCCTATAGTCGGGGTGAGTCAGAAGTCATTGTTGGCAAAGCCTTAAAAGGCCGACGTGATAACATTGTTCTGGCTACTAAAGCGCATTTGCCCATGGGCGATGACCCCAATATGCAGGGGAATTCCCGCCGCTGGCTGACAAGGGCCTTAGATGACTCACTAAGCCGTCTGCAGACTGATCATGTGGATCTGTATCAGATTCATCGCCCGGCCCCCGATACAGATATTGAAGAAACGCTCTCAGTTCTGACCGACCTGATGCGGGCAGGTAAAATCCGGGCCTTTGGCTCTTCGACTTTTCCGGCTTCTGAAATCGTCGAAGCTCAGTGGGTATCTGAAAAACGGGCCTTAGGACGTTTTCGCACTGAGCAGCCTCCTTATTCGCTTCTCAATCGCAGCATTGAGCGAGAAGTTTTGCCAATCTGTGAAAAATACGGCATGGGTACGCTGGTCTGGAGCCCTTTAGCCAAAGGTTTGTTAACCGGGCGCAATCGCAAAGGCCAGGCCCCTGACAGCAATCGCACCCAGTTTTTTCCCCATTTGTTTACTGATGAGCAAAAACTTGATGTGGTAGAAGAATTAATAGTGCTGGCTCAGGACTCTGGTTTATCTCTGATTCATCTGGCAATGGCCTTTGTTTTAAGTCATCCGGGTGTCACTGCCGCGATTATAGGCCCCCGTAAAATGGCGCAATTAGATGATTTACTGGCGGGGGTAGACGTCAGCCTGGATGATGCGATTCTTGATCGCATTGATCAGATTGTTCCGCCCGGTACAGACGTGGGGGCCCCTGATCATTCGCTTTACCAGCCCTTGGCCATTAAACAAGCTGCTCTGCGTCGTCGTCTTTTGGGTGAGCGGGCTGCAGTTTAAAACCATCGGCCCTAAAGCTGTCGGTCTTGCAAAAATGAACGGGTGGGTTTAAACAGCATGTTGGTCGTTGACTTGGGTCATTTTGCCAAACCACGACCGTGAGCCTGAAGCCTAAAAAAAATTTAGCGAAATTTTTATCTTTTAAGCTCAATTTGGCCCAGTAAGAGAGCTTGCGCTTGCTTGGCTGTCAGACTCGAATCGTCTAAAATACAGCAGTCACCTTTGCTTTGGGGGTGACTTTTCTGGATGCTTTTTAAATTTGGTATGTCTTTGTCAGTTTGATTTTTTGTTTGACGTAACAGCATGGGGTATGGCGGATCAACTTAAATTGACGTGAGTTTTAGGGCCTCAACGGGGCTCTGAGTTTGTGCCGCTCTGTGTATGTGGCCTAAATTAAATATCCAGGTTATGTCAGTAGACTTAGCCTGTGGGTATTTGGCGCCCCTGTGCTGTTAGGGTCTGTTAGAGCTTCAATTTTGTAGATCCTTTTTTGGGGAGCGCTATGGTATGCCGACAGCAACACAATTCCGACACACACGTAAACAGCGTAAAACTTTTTCCAGCGTGATGCCTTTGACCTTTTTTGGCATGATGCTCACTGAGCCCGGACTTTCACTTGATTTACAGTCATATCGCCATGAGCTGCTGAGCTTTCAGATGCTGGCAGATGAACAATCTCGCCAAGAAGAAGAAGAATCGGATTTAGAAGCTGAGCTTCAAGCTGACGGTGACAAAACCGAAGACAAACTCCCTGAAGAGCCTCAACCCGTAGCTGAATCTAAAGCTGCGGTTCCGGGGCTTAATCTGACTTATGGCGAAGACGGTTTTACCCTTACTACAGCAGACGATTTGTTTTCTTTAGCGATTCAGAATCGTCTGCAATTTCGCTATGCCAACCCTTTTGACGATGACCCCCGTTCTCATGATGATTTAGCCACCAATCAAAACTCGTTTATGATTCGTCGCGCTCGAACCAAGCTCAACGGTCATGCTTATTGGCCCTGGCTCAAATTTTCGATGCAGTATGACTGGAAAGATCCGATTCTGCGCGACATGAATCTGACCTTAGAGAAGTTTTCCTGGGCCACACTTTGGCTCGGTCGGGGCAAAGTGGTTTATAACGATGAACGTGTAACGTCATCAGGCAAGCAGCAATTTGTTAATCGCTCGATCGTCAATGATATTTTTACGGTTGATCGCCAACAGGGCCTACAGCTTAAAGGTCAGTTGTTTCCGGGTACCTGGCATGATCTGAGCTATGCTGCTGGGGTGTTTACAGGCCTTGGCGTGGGGGATACCCAAAATGATGACCAACATCTGATGTATTCAGGTCGTTTGCAGTGGAACCCCTTAGGTCAGGCCATTGGGTTTTCTCAGTCTGATCTGAGTCTGAGTGATCAGCCTGCTCTCAGCCTTGCAGTGGCTGCTTCTACAAATCAAAGCAAATGTACGGCGTTTACAACCGACCAGGACAGCTGCCAGTCTTTGCCGGGTTATAAAATCGGCAAAGACGGTCAATATCGCCTCAACCAGCTGATGGAGGAAGTGCGCTTTAGATGGCAGGGTTTTTCAGTCAATCATGAACTGCACTGGAAGCAGGTTGTCGATACCCTTAAAACCACTAATGAGGGTTCAGCTTCTACCGATATGATGGGGGGACTGCTGCAGTTGGGTTATTTTCCCCATACGCTGTTACAGGTGATTCCCAAACAGCTGGAGCTGGCGGGCCGGTATGCCTTTGTAGATCCTGACACTACCCGTAATCAGGATATGCAGCATGAGTTTAGCGGCGTGGTCAATTATTTTTTTAATGGCCATAGCAATAAAATCAGTCTGCAGCTCAGTCATCTGATTGTCGAAGATCCCACGCTTAATCTCAGTCAGGCTGCCCAGCGCCTGTGGCTGCAGTGGGATTTATCTTTTTAACTGCCACACTAAATTTTTTAGCATGAATGTTTTAGATGCAGCGCATAATCTTACTAATGCTCGCTGTCGAGAAAGGCCGATTGTGAAATTCATCAAGCGTAAAGTTCTCCGTTCTGTTGTTCCTTTATTGGCTCTGGCCCTAAGTGCATCTTTGACCAGTTGCCTGGAAGATTTGCCGAATAATCCCACGCCCAGCAAACAAGTTCTGCCCTTTACCGCCAAGGTCTATCTCAGT